>CALUXY010000048.1 GCA_944324855.1 Candidatus Gastranaerophilales bacterium
AAGCTGATACTGCGGATTTGTCAGAGGTTGCAACATCAGGTAGTTATAACGATTTAACTGATAAACCTACAATTCCTTCTCAATATACTTTGCCGACTGCATCTACAACAACTTTAGGCGGAGTCAAAGTTGATGGTTCTTCTATTACAATTTCTAATGGTGTTATTTCTGCCTCTGTATCTGAAGGGACAATGGATTATTCAGCTTTAACTAATAAACCTAAAATTAACAATGTTGAATTATCCGGGAATAAGACTTTGTCTGATTTAGGTATTCAGGCGGCAGGAAACTATTTAACATCAATTCCGAGTGAGTATGTAACTGAAACTGAATTAAATAATAAAAATTATTTGACGAATTCGGATTTAACAGGTTATGCACTTAAATCAGAAATTCCGACAGTACCTCAGAATATTACAACACAGGGTAATAGTTTTAATAATGCAAATCAGCTTGTTAAACTTGATTCATCAGGTAAACTTCCTGCAATCGACGGGAGTAATTTAACAAATATTAATTCTGATTCAAATGTTGTTGTAGATAGTACCCTTTCTACGACATCAACGAATCCCGTTCAAAATAAAGTTATTACAGAATCTTTTCAAAAGTTGATGAATAACGTAGAAACTGTTTCGGGAAATTCAGGAACAATTGATATAGAATTATGTAAGAATTATGTTGCAAGTATTACCGGTAATACTGTATTTAATATTAGTGCACCTGATTCTGATGTTGATATATTTCCAAAACAAATTTTGATACAACTACATTATAAATCATCAAGTGCAACAGTATCATTTAAATGTAATGGTTCCGATATAACACGATATTTTAATGATGTTGCTCCTGTTTTTGATAAACTCGGGACTTACGATGTTATTATCGAGAGATATGGGACAACTGATTCGGTATCAACAAATGATTTGACTGTAGGCGCTATATTTACAGGTACATATTCTTCTGGCGGACACGGTGATGGTGGTTACGACTGGTAATGCATGGAGGTACTATGATATATTCTAAAAGATTTTTGTTTGTAAATAATAACAATATACCTAAAACTGAGGGTACTTGTTCTCTCTCTGGCGGCAATACTCCTGCAAGTAATGACTGGAAAATAACTATGTTTCTGCAAGGAATTTGCTGGGCTGATACTCTTACAACTGCTGGATTTGAAATATCTGCAACATTTGATGATGTTACGGTAAAATCTGTGAGCCGTGTTAGCGATACTAAAATAGACTTAACCCTTAATTGTCCTGAATGGAAGGAGGGTTCGGTTACTATACGTCCTTTAGATTCTAACCTTGAAGAGAATATGACCTGCCCTCTTGCAGCTACTCTTGAAACTACTATTACCGGTGGTGGTGCCGGTGATGGTGGGTATGGATGGTAATTTTTTAATGCGATTATTTATCTATTGGTGAGATTCCCCAATGGAGCTTGTTTCTCAGTATTGAATAGAAATCGTCATCTGATAAAAAGGCTAATTTTGCCTTTTTATCGGCGATTTCTATGTTAAACTCCGCTGTTGTTTCACTGATTTCCTGCCCGTCAATTGCAACGGTCAATAATTCATCCATTGAATTTATTGTAATTTTTTCTCCGGATGGTATGACAAGCGGTCTTGCTGTTAGTGTATGAGGGCAAATAGGTACAATTGTTAAACAGTCAATGTCAGGACATAATATAGGCCCGCCTGCAGAAAGTCCGTATGCGGTTGAACCTGTTGGAGTGGATATAATTATCCCGTCTGCAATATAATCACAGACAAATTTATTATTAATTTTTAATGAAAATTTTGATGTTCTTGTACAAGAGCATCCTTTGACGACAAAATCGTTTAATGCAACATATTTGCCTGATTTAAGCATTATGCGTTCTTGTACTTTATAGGTTTTGTTTTTTATGCAATTTACAACTTTTTCAATTTCTGATGTTCCGGATTGAGAAAGAAATCCCAGACGTCCAAGGTTTATACCTAATATCGGGCTGCCAAAGTTTGCGTAAAAACGTGCGGTTTTTAAGATTGTGCCGTCACCGCCAATTACGCATATAAAATCATAACCTCCTTTCAAGTTATCTATATTGATAACATCATATTCTAAAGTGTTCTTTTGAAGTTCTTTTTCTAACTTTGAAAGAACACTTTTGGTATTTATAACGTTATGATTAATTACAACTGCAACCTTCATATAATTTATTATATATCAAACTATATGAATTATGCGAATGTCGGCAGATTTTTAGGGTCTTCCATGAAAAATTTGTTTCCTGATGCATCTATTGGTTCAGGAAATCCAATATCTTTTCCGTTTGCATCTATTTGAACTCTCATATTTCCTAATACAGGATGATGCATATACCTATAGTTTGTATTATCTAAGTTTTCAAATAACTGTTGTGATTTTCGAAATCCTTCTTGATCAGCCATATTACGTTTGATATTATTTTTAAATGATAATGTTAATAGTTCTTGATTTTTTAATGATGAACTAAGGTTATATTCATCTCCATTTTGGTTAGCTGTAAATGGGGTTTTTTGTCCAAACCAAGACATATGATTTTTTACATATGATGCTGATAAAGGTTTATTTTCTGTATCAAATTTGACTTTCGGAGTATCTACCGTAGTTTCAGTCGTTTTGGATTCAGCCCCGCCTACCATATCTACATTATTTACCGCAGTTGGCTGCTGCTGCGGCTGTGCTGCTGTTTCACTTACGTTAGGTGCTGAAACGTAAGTGGCAGATTGCATATTCGTAGTATTAGCTGATGAACTTTCCATATCTATATAAAGTATATAAAGAATATATAATTGACATATTTGTAAAGATATGTAAATAAATTAGCTGTTTGCTTCAACAAATTCATCTACACTGTCTAATAATCCAAGTGATGTAGAAAAGACTTGAGAATGGAAAAGAACTGATGTTGAAGAATATATTTTACGGCGTAAAAAGTCCATTTTATAACGCTCTATTAGTGTTTCAAGTGTATAATCACTTTCCAATTCTTTATTTATGACATCCATAAAGTTTGGATATTTTGATGCAACACGTTTTAGAATACTATCTGATACAGAGTCATTATTTAAGAAATAGTTTATACATTCTTTTTTGTTTTCGACTTTTTCTCCGTCTTCAAAAATCATGCAGAATGTTTTGTAAAAAGGTATTGTATAAATTCCGAATTCTTTATCCATTATGATGCCAACGTCATAAGTTTCATTGTGGGAAGAAAATCCGCCTAGTGAATTTTCAATAAAATTGTTGTAATCGTTGTTTAATTCTTTTATTTCAAAGAATTTGAAAGTTTCCACCGGTTTTGTTACCTCATCAATGCTAAAATCTTCCTGGAAATCTTCTTCGCTGAGTTGTCCTATAATATCATCGGCGTATTTATTAGTGGTAATAATTTCATCTGTTTTATACATATCAATAAATTTCTGGTATGTTTCTGAAATTGTATTTTGAATTTCATTTTCTTTTTCGGGGTTATCTTGATAAACTAACCAAGGTGCCTGAACAATTCTTACAACGGCATATCTTGTTGCATCTTCTTCTTGAGTTGATGAAAGGATATTGTCTATTCCGATTAAATAGTATTCATCTTCAAGTTGAAAAATTCTTGCAACGATAAATTCTCCTATGCCTATACCGCGGAAATTCGTCATTTTAGTTAATGACAAGACTTCGTATTCTTTTTCGTTTGTCAGATTGTATAATTTAAATCCGTTTTTCAATATTCTTTTAATTTTAAATATAGTATATTGTGCGTTAAGGAAGCTTTTCGCAATTTCTGGTTTAGAAGAATTGCCGCGTTCATTATAGAGTTCTATTATACTTTTTGCCGGTTCACCTATATAACGTTCAAATACATAAGGAATAAACAGTTTTTCCATTTGAGAAGATGTGGCATTCATTGCTCCCATTGTTGATAAATATTCCTCAAAATCCGGTTTTATTTCTTCATCTTCCTGGACAAATTTAAATATATCTTTTAGTACGTCATTTATTCCTATGATTTTTTCTATTGCGTTCATTTGTTTCTCCTATGTAGATTTAAACATACAATAACATTATAATAATCTCAATACGCATAATGGATTAATATTAGTTGTAGAAAATTGGATTTTTGGATATAATCGGGTTATGGATAAAAGTGTTAGACAAACGCGTACCAGACATCTTCGTGAAGTCGAATTACTTATTTGGTTGTTAATTATATTAGCACTTTTCGCCATTGGTTTTTATTTGTATTCTGCAAAACAAAAAACATACGAACTGCATAATATATTTATGTCTGATGTTGATGGTTTAATAGTTGGTTCTCCTGTCAATTTTATGGGTGTTCCAATCGGGTATGTGAATAAGTTAAAAATAGTAAATGATGATGAAGTGTTTGTAAGATTTATTGTAAAAGATAAATCTGTGAAACTTCCTAAAGGTACCATTGCCAATATTGAATTTTCAGGACTTGGCGGGTCTAAATCTCTTGAACTTTATCCTCCGCTTCCTGAAATTGTTCAACGTTACGGCCTTGATGCGGATGATTATATTATTGTTATGAAAACTCATCGGCTCCGTGATTGCTGGGTATTATTATATGAAATGTTTAATAAAATCGGAGTTATTATTGCAAGAATTTCTTCATTTGGTGCGGAACTTCAATCTTCGAATTTGCAAGAAGATACAACCATGACTCAAAAAGATGTAAATAAATTTCTTGAATTTTCAAATGATTGGGTTGATAATGTACAAAAGGATTTAAATGATTATAGAGATAAAATGGATGATATAAAGAAAGGAAATAGGGATGACAGTCATGACGAATGAGAATGTGAAATTGATTACGAATCCGGTTATCTGTCAGAGTCTATGCACAATGCGAGACAAAGATAATGATTCACAAAATGTTAGAATTGCGGCAAGAAAAATAACCAGAGCACTTTTATATGAGGCTTCTAAAAATCTTCCGCTTGTCGATAGAGAAGTTCATACCCCTTTAAAAACTTGTATTGCTAAAGATATTGATCCTGATATTAAAATCATTATTTCTCCGATTTTAAGAGCAGGATTAATTTTTACGGACGAAGCAATAGATATTCTTCCTGATGCTTGTATCAGACATATCGGTATGTACCGTGATGAAAAAACACTAAAACCGGTCTGGTATTATAATAAAGTCCCTATGGCAACGCCTGATCCTAAAAAGTTTTATGTATATATAACAGATCCAATGCTTGCAACAGGTAATTCTCTATTAGAAGCAATAAGATTATACGCAGATAAAGGTATTCCTCAAAAAAATATTAAATGCATTTGTATTTTTGCTGCACCTCAAGGAATTGAACTTATTCACAGTGAATTCCCTGATGTAGAAATTACTGTTGCTGCAATTGATGAATGTTTGAATGAAAGAGGGTATATTGTTCCGGGAATGGGCGATGCAGGAGATAGAATTTTTAATACAGTAGAATAGCGAAAGGATTATTTGATATGAAAAGAGCAATAGTTGTTGTAATTGATTCTATGGGAATTGGGGCAATGCCTGATTGCCGTGAATTTAACGATATTCCGGAATGTAATACGCTTGCAAATATTTGTAAATATAATAAAGGACTTAATCTCCCTAATATGGCTAAATTGGGTCTCGGGAATATTCAGGATTTTGAAGGCGTTCCCAAAGAGTCTGCTCCAATCGGACAATACGGGACTTTGCAAGAAAAATCAAAAGGGAAAGATACAACAACAGGTCATTGGGAAATTGCAGGACTTGTTTCGGAAAAACCTTTTGCAACATTCCCAAACGGCTTCCCTGATAAATTAATTAATGATTTTGTTGCTGCAACAAATTGCGGCGGTGTACTTGCAAATTGTCCTGCAAGCGGTACTGCGATTATCGAAAAACTTAATGATGAACATCACAAGACTAAATTCCCTATTGTTTATACAAGTGCAGATAGTGTTTTTCAAATAGCACTTGATACTGATATGATACCTCTTGAAACTCTATATGAGTGGTGCAGAATTGCAAGAAAACTTCTGGATGAAGGCGGATATCATGTTTCCCGTGTTATTGCACGCCCGTATAAGATAATCGACGGAAAGCCGACAAGAATAGGGAAAGACAGACGTGATTATTCGGTTGAGCCGACAGGTGAAACTTTATTGGATAGAATTAAAAATTCAGGCGGCGAAGTGGTTGCAATCGGGAAAATAGAAGATATTTTCTCAAAAGCGGGAATAACTCATGCCATTCATACAGGTTCTAATAAAGAAGGTCTTGAACTTACTATAAAAGCGATTAAAAATGAACTTAATTTGAATAGTATAAAATATGAATCAACTCCTGTAGATTTTAAGCCTAATAAGTCTTTGATTTTTACAAATCTTGTTGATACCGACATGTTGTACGGACACAGAAATAACCCTGAGGGTTATGGAAAAGCTGTTGAAGAGGTTGATGAATATGTAGGGAAAATGATTGAATGTATGTCTGATGATGACCTGCTTGTTATAACCGCTGACCACGGATGTGATCCGACTGTGCCTGGTACAGATCATACAAGAGAGTATGTACCGGTACTATATTATAGAAAAAATATTGAACCTAAGGATTTAGGATTAATGCTCGGGTTTGATAATATTTCTAAAGAAATAACAGATTGGATATTTTAATATTTTTATTTTTTGATATAATAATCTTGTAATAAGTTAAGATTAAAAAATCAAAATTATTAAACAAAAAGGAGAAAAAAATGAAAGTAACAGTAGAAGATTCTTGTATAGCTTGCGGCGCTTGCGAATCAATTTGTGACGCTGTATTCAGTATTGAAGATAAAGCAGTTGTTGATGAATCAGCAGTTGCTGCTAACGAAGATGCAGTTAAAGAAGCAGCTGATGCTTGCCCTGTTTCTGCAATCGTTGTTGAATAATAAAGTTTTATCAACAAAAGGCGCCTTGATTATCAAGGCGCCTTTTTTGTAAAAATTTTTGCTTAAAATAGAAAAATTTTGTATTGTAATGCTTTAAAAAGATAGATTAAGGGATGTTCATGGTTGGTCAGAAATGCTGAGTAGTCTTTTATGTATGGATAGAAAAATATAATCGTCAGAAAATAGCAAATTCTTCTGTTTCTCTTGATTTTCTTGAAATGAATTAATTTCTTGTTTATGCTATATTTACTATATAACACAGTTAATTAGGAGACAGTTATGCAAGCAAGACGTGCAGCACGTGAATTGGCACTTATATTATTCTCACAATTTGATAAAAATATTACTTCGTATACTTCAAAAGATTTTGAAGATATTATGCTTAAATCAGTCAGAATTCTTTCTAATAATTCATCTGAAGAGTTGAAATTATGTGTAGGGTCTTTGATTGATATAAAAAATTACATTGATACCTATGAAGCAGAGCATGAATCAAATCTTTCAAGACCGATAGGTGCGAAAGATAAACCTGTTCCACTGCCGACAACGGCGGATTTATCACAAAATATTGAAACAGTGTTGGATGTTGTTGAAAAAACTCTATTAGCTCTTGAAATAGCGGAATTTACAACCCTTGAATCTCAATCTGATGTTCAAGAGTATGTAATTGAAATAGCAGAAGCCTTCAAAGCTCATCACGAAGAAATTGACAATGAAATTCAGCAGCATACGACAGGCTGGGATATCTCAAGACTTGTAAAAATGGATAAAGATATTCTACGTATTGCAATTATAGAACTTCTTTATACAAAAGGGGCTCCAATGAAGGTTGTCGTTGATGAAGCTGTTGAACTTGCTAAAAAATATTCAACAGAAGACAGTTCTTCTTTTGTAAACGGAGTCTTGGCAAAAGTTGTAGTTGAGCATGGGCTTAGATAATGTTTAGTTTTTTTTCTAACAGTATTGAAAACTTAAAAAAGACAGTTTCAAAAACTGCTCAAGCTTTAATTGGAAATGTTGTTGATACAGTTTCTGAAGAAGAAGAATTTTCTGAATTTGTACTTGATGATATGGAAGATTTACTTATAAGTGCAGATTTAGGAGTGACTTATGCTGCGGAATTGGTTGACAAACTCCGCTCCCAAGACAAAATAAAACCTTCTCAAGTGAAAAATTATTTAAGAGAACAATTTACACAGGTGTTAAATGATGCCGGTTCTAATAAGCTTAATTTTTCAGAGAATTCCCTGAATATTTATTTTATTGCAGGTGTTAATGGGGTTGGAAAAACAACACTTATTGGGAAATTGGCATATAAATTCAAACAAGAAGGTAAAAAGGTGCTTGTAGCGGCTGCGGATACTTTCCGTGCGGCTGCCGAAGAACAGCTTGATATTTGGTCTAAGCGTGCCGGTGCAGATATTGTAAGACGTGATAAGGCTGATCCTGCATCCGTTGTGTTTGAAGCTATTCAAAAAGCACGTAACGAAAACTACGATGTTATTCTTGTTGATACGGCAGGACGTTTGCAGAACAAATATAACCTGATGGAAGAATTATCCAAAATAAAATCCGTTATTGACAAAAATGCCCCTGAATCGTTAAGAGAATGTATTCTTGTACTTGATGCAAATACCGGTCAAAACGGATTACAGCAGGCTAAAGTATTCAAAGATGCAGTTGCCCTGACATCTGTCGCGCTAACAAAACTGGACGGTTCCGCCAAAGGAGCAATAGTCCTTGCTATTGCTAAAGAAATGAACCTTCCTGTTAAATTAATAGGTGTCGGCGAAAAAATGGAAGATTTAAAAGAATTTAATTCTTCTGATTTTATAGAAGCTTTATTCAACTAAAAAGCCTGCTTTATTAAACAGGCTTATATTTAAAATTTTAATAATTTTATTCATTATTTAGTTATTGCTTAAAACAATTCTTAATGTTGCCAAGTTTTTAATAGACAACAATTTGTGTTTGTTGCGTTGTGCTTTTGAAATCTCAAAAATACGGATAATTCTTTGAATTTCATCTATATCCTTTTGTGATTCAATTTTATATACGTTATTAATTGGATCTGCTACAACTGACATCATTGCGTTTAATTCTGATTCTTTCATCTCTATTCCTTTTCAAAATTCTCTATACATTAATAAAGTGATTTTGAATTGGAAAATTGCTTTTTATTTTTAATTTTGTAAAGATATGTTTACATGTGATACGAACGATACAATATTATTATAAAAGGTCTTTTTTATAGATGTCAATTAGTTTTCGGTGCATTTTTACATTATGTACACGAATATAATCTATACAGTGCTCTATTGCAATGGTATTAAGGGCTGCGGTATAAATATCACGTTCTTCATTATTGCTAAGATTAAGAAAACTTTTTCTTGAAATTCCGAGCATAACAGGATAACCAAATGATTTAAATTCCTCTAAACGGTTAAACAGCCGGAAATTATCTTCCAAGGTCTTGTCAAAGCCGATTCCAACATCAACAATTATATTTTCTATACCTTTTGATTTTGCATACTCAATTTGTTTATAAAGGTCTAAATATATGTCATCTGCTATATTAGGATTTGGTTTAACTTTGCTTCCTTTATTCTGTCGGTTAATTGAATGTTGTATGACAACTGTTGCATCATATTTTGCAATGATATCAGCCATATTTGAATCAAATTTAAGTCCTGATACATCATTAATAATTTTGGCTCCGTTCTTTAAACATTCTTCAGCAACTATTGAACTTCTTGTATCAATACTAAATGTCGCATTTTCTTTTAGTAACGGCAAAATTTTTTTTAGTTGTATTTCCGCAGGTACTTCTTCTGCTCCGGGTTTTGTTGATTCTGCCCCGATATCAATAATATCCGCTCCATCATTTATAAGTTCATATAAATGTTCTCTTGCAGAACTACAATCATTATATTTTCCTCCATCAGAAAAAGAATTGTCAGTAACATTTAATATTCCGACGATTTTTGTTTCTGTTTTGTTTTGTGTTAACTGTTTTAATATTTCATTGGAGAGTTCTTTTAATGAAAACGGTTGGTATTTTAATCTTTCTGCTATTTTTCTAAGTTGAGAATAACTTCCGCCAAGTATCACGTCACTTGTTTCTACTTTTCCTGTAATAACTTCACGGTGAACGGCACAATCGGCTCCAACTGTAAGGGCTGTTTGTTTTAGAATATTTGCTTGCGCAATACTGAGTGCAAATATTTTAAGATTTTTATAAATATATTTTTCTTGTCCTTTTACTTGATAACATTTATCAAACCCAATATTATCAAGCTCCTTAACCATATCGGCATTTTTTATTTCTTTAACAATAAAATTTCCCATAGTACAAGGATAACACAATGTATCTTGCTATCCAATCAGGTGTGTAAAGTTTTGTAAATAATCTGAAAGCATGTGAAATTAAGGGTTTTAGCTCGGTTTTATATACATGTATATAAACATACATAAGTAAGAAATCCAAGTAAGATTAACAAGTCTAAGGTAAGAAGAGATGGCAGTTGCAAGTTTAAGCGAAATAATACAATCCTATATAATGCGACGCAATAGCATCAATCTGGATTTGACTAGATATAGCAACCAGAAGACTCTTTCTACTGCACAAACTGCAGATTTAGCAGCTTGGAAAAATTCCAGATATACAGCTTTAAGAGCTGAATATAAAAATATATTTACTGCAACTTATAAGGATAATGAAAGTTATACTTATGTTGATTATACGGAACTACCTGAATATCAGGATGAAATTAGTTATGTAGATTCATATTATGAGGCAAAAGTAGAAGATTTAACCGCTTGGGAAACCCAACTTGATAACCAGATTACAACAATTAATACGGAATTATCCGAAATAAACTCTTATATTGATTCATTCAAGCAAATGTTGAGTAACAATATTAAGGTTGATTACAACTACGGAACTAATTCATAACAAGATTTGACTTAAACTTACTTACCTAATCTTACTAAACGAATTTTTAGCCGCAAATTTTGCGGCTTTTTTTTAGTTACTTGTACCTGAACGATATCCTGAATAACCATAAATCAATGGTAAAGCTTTATCAATATGGATTTTATCTGCAAAAGGAACTTTTCCTAATACTAAAATACTTACAGCATCATCAATATTTGCAATTGCATCTTTTGCAGTATATTTTCTGTCAGGAATTACATTTTTAGGATCAGTAATTTTATTAGCTAATTTAATCCCTAATTGAGTACCAACTAATACTCCTGCTGCAGATGATAAAATTTTTGCCGGAGTATTATTTAGTTTTTTATGTTTAGAGCAGAATTTTAGAGCTCCATCAAACATTGCCATCGGTATTATAGAATTTAATACCTGAAAAACACCTTCATTAAATTTCTTTTCCTTTTCACGTTTACTTTTCCCGATGGAGCCTATGGTAATACTACCTACGTTTGCTCCGATTGCCATTGATGCCATTTCGTTAAAGCCGTATTTCATCTTCCAAAAACTTTTTTTCTGGATTTTTGAAAAAACCAGCATTGGAATTAATGTGCCTAATGCTGCTCCGGCTAAGGCTTTACCTTTATCTCTTGAGGTTACAAACTCATCTCTTTTAAAACGGCATTCTTTTAATGTACGTTTTCTATACTCTGCAGCTTCCATTTCAGAGCGATGAAACCCCGTTGTAGTTTCAAATACATTATTTTTTGAATTAAATTTACGTACGCTTAATGACATGTTTTCCCCAAGTTATAGGCCTATTATAACTCAAACATGCTATTAAAAACACAAAAATAAAAGTTTTTGCTACTATATTAAAGTTCCGAGGCTTTTTCCATTCCAAATCGGATGTTCTTACAAATTTCATTAAATATAGCAGGGATAGATTCTCTTAAACTAACATGCACTATTTTCTTTTTATCTGTACCTTGGGTGTATACAATATCATTTCCGGATTTTTTGAAGTACATTGGTTTCCCAATATATATATTCCCAAAACTGTTCTTTTCATTAGTATAATGTAGACCTATAGGAACGACTCTTACACTTTCTTTGGTTTGAGCAGCTGTTTTTATTAATCCTGCAATACCAGGTTGGATTCGTTGTTCTAAAGGCATGTTATTATATGCAGAGTTATTACCTTCCGGAAATATAAAAATATTAGATTTATTTTCTATGAATTCTTTCATTAAAGAATGCATAGTATGTGTATTAGTTTTAGTATCTCTATGTTTCAAGGATGCATCAACTTCTGACAGTCCCAATTGTTTATAAATCTTACCGACCTTATTGCCAAGCATTTTTAACATGTTTTTGCTTACAATAATTTTGGGTCTGGGACAGTCAAGTTGTCTGCCTTGTTCTGTATACATTTTATTCAATAAGGAATTTATTATAACGTATGAAAATTTATCTTTGTGATAATTAGGATGGTTCAATACAAATATTGTTGCATTTTTAGATGTTGAAACATTTTTAAACGGATTATCTTCAATATTTATTCTTACAAAATGTTTGTTCATTGAGTTTCCGACTTTTGCCAGTTCTTCTATATATTCTTTTGATTCAGGCTGCATTTGGCTGAATGTTTTATCAAGTTTATTTATCGAGCGCCTGTTGTTAATAAAAAATATTCTGTCTGCAGCAATTCTTGAATATTTAACAATATTTTCGCATAGCTTTCTGGCTGTTTTACTTAAAATATTTGTTGGGTTATCAAGATAAGTGTTGATAATATTTCGTTTTGTAAAAATAGAAATATTTTCGCAGTCCTTAACAAGTTTATTTTCGTTAAACATTTTATCAAGTTTTGTTGTTTCTTTTATTGATGGATTATAAAGCCGGCGAAAGTCGTTTAACCGGATTTGGGCTTGAAAATTCGGGGTATAATTTTGTTGGTTTTGAATATTCATATCAGAAATAAACCGCCTAAAAATTTTTTTTGCGTATAAATGAAATTAATGCATAAAAAATTTGCGCTTGGCGCAAGCCGAGCAAAGGCACGAACGAAGTGAGAGACGAGCAAGAATCAACGGAAACGTTGAGTTTTCGTTGTGCTTGCGAGCGTTGCCGTTTAACGCGAGGCGCAGCAATCATATTCAAATAAATGCATAAAAAATTTGCGCTTGGCGCGATTCGAAGGGGTAAACGATGGCTCCCTATCCCTTAAAAGGAAGGACTCCGTTTGCGAGCAGAAAAACGATTAATAATCGTTTCTCGTGTAGTGAAAATTAAAGTTTTGAAATAGTACTTTAAGCAAATGGAGGAGCTCTACCTGCTGAGCAACTCAGCAGGGGCAAAAACATGAAAAAATGCGCTTGGCGCGATTCGAAGGGGTAAACGATGGCTCCCTATCCCTTAAAAGGAAGGACTCCGTTTGCGAGCAGAAA
>CALUXY010000049.1 GCA_944324855.1 Candidatus Gastranaerophilales bacterium
ACCATATTAGTCTCCTTTCGTTTTCTAGTTTCCTAAAAAAGTATCAGTTAGTCTAATATGTGTTGGAACTAGGACAGGGGTTAACAATTATTGAACTAGGACAAATAATTGACTTGTTATTAAGGTTGGGGTATATTCAAAGGCATGAAAATAATAATTTTTGGGGCAACGGAACTGGGATGCTTGATTGCAACCGAATTTTTCGAAGACCATGACGTTATAATTATAGATAACGAAGACAATATCACACACGATTTTAATAAGTTGGATATCGGATATGTTCAGGGAAACGCATCCGATATTGAAGTTTTAAAACAAGCCGATATAAAAAATGCCGATGTTTTTCTTGCGTGTACAGGATTAGATGAGGCAAATATTGTTGCCTGTCTGGCAGCAAAGAGAATTTCAGGCATAAAAACAATATGCTGCGTAAGCAAAGAGGAATACAAATCAACTCTTAGTATAAAAGATTCCGATTTCTGCGGTGATATATTTATTGATTACGTCATCTGGCCTGCAGAATTATTAACACAAGAAATATTCAGGATTATCACAGTTGCACAGGCTCTTGATGTTGAAAACTTTGCAGACGGCAGGGCAAGACTCCTTGAATACAAGTTAAAAGAGAATTCCGTACTTGTTAACCAAAAAATCAGAAACTGTAATTTCCCTGATGATACAATCATTGTCGGTATTACAAGAAATTCTGAGTTGTTTATTCCGACAGGTGAAACAGTATTTGAACAAGATGACAAAGTTATTTTTATGGGACTTGCACATGCTCTGGACAGACTTGCCGGTTTATTCTTCCACGAAAAAGAATTTGTAAAATCTGTCTGCTTGATTGGCGGCGGAAAAATCGGACTTATGCTTGCCAAAAATCTTGAAGAATTAAAAATTAAAACTAAAATAATTGAAAAAAATATGTCACGTTGTGAATATCTTGCGCAGGAATTATCTAATACCTTGATTATAAACGGTGACGGAACTAATTTATCACTGCTGAGCGAAGAAGAAATCAGTGATTGTGATGTAGTTGTAAGTGTTACAAACAACGATGAAAAGAACCTTTTATGTTCTCTTTTAGTCAAGCAGCTCGGCGTAAAACGAGTTATATCAAGGGTTTCCAAAAACCTCAATATACCTCTGTTTGAAAAAGTCGGAATAGATGTTGCTGTATCACCAAACAATGCGGCATTAAACGAAGTTAAAAACGATTTGTATGAAACAAACGTTGATATTCTCGCAACCGTTGAACAAGGACAGGGAGAAGTTTTAGAAATAATTGTTCCTGAAACATTTGAAGATATAAAGATAAAAGATTTAAACATGCCGGCAAAAGCAATTGTCGGAACTATCAAAAGAAGAAACAGGGTTATTATTCCTAAGGGTGATACCATGGTTATGAAAAAAGATAATCTTATTATATTTACTACAAACATCAATGCTCCGGCAATCAAGGAGTTTTTTAAGGGGAAATAATGAGATTTAATTATTTATCATACAGTTTTGGTTTAGTTTTGACCTTTTTCGGGCTTTTAGTATGTACACCTGTCCTTGTTTCTTTGATTTACAAAGAATACGACTCAATGATGCCTTTTTTGATAACGGCAATTTTATCCATATCTATCGGATACATTTTTAACCAAATAGGCAAACTAAAAGGGCAGTTAAAAAATTTAAACGATATCAAAAAAAGTGAAGGTTTATTTATTGTAACATTGTCCTGGATTTTAGTAAGTTTTATAGCTGCAATACCTTATATGTTTTATGATATTTCCCCTGTGAATGCATTATTTGAATCTGTTTCAGGGGTTACAACAACAGGAGCTACAATATTAACAAAATTTTCTTATCCGCATGCAATAATGTTCTGGAGATGTTTTACTCATTGGCTTGGCGGTATGGGGATTATCGTATTGTTTATCGCAATACTGCCTCAGTTTGCGATAGCGGGACGGCAGATGTTTTTTGCGGAATCTCCTGGACCTACGGAAGATAAATTTACGCCGAGAATCAGAAGCACTGCATCTTCTCTATGGCTTGTGTATATAGGACTTACTATTGTTCAGGTAATTTGTCTTACTATTGCTAAAATGCCATTGTTTGACTCAATCTGTAACAGTATGGCAACCGTTGCGGCCGGCGGTTTTTCTCCGAATCCTGAAAGCATTATGGGATACCATTCTAATTGTATTGTTTGGATTATGATGGTATTTGTGTTCCTTGCAGGATCCAGCTTCAACCTGCAGCACAGAGCATACACAAAATTAAACCCGCTTTTAATGTGGAAGAATGAAGAATTCAGAGTCTATTTTGGTGTTTTTGCCGGTATTTCATTATTAGTTGCAACCTCTCTTGTTTTGAACGACCATTACAAAGTATTCGATGCAATCACGCACGGAGCATATCAGGTAATATCTATTATGACATCAACAGGCAGTGCCAGTGTCGACTTTGCAAAATGGTCATTTACATCTCAAGTATTATTGTTTCTTGCGATGTTCACAGGAGCCTGCGCAAGTTCAACCGGCGGCGGGATAAAAATTGTACGCTGGATGCTGGTTTACAAAATTATGAAAATGGAACTAAAGAAAATATTACATCCTAATGCGGTTATAAATATAAAAGTTAACGATAGCATTGTATCAAAAGATGTCTTAAGCCAGACAATAAGTTTCATAATGTTTTATCTTGCAATTGCCCTGATTGCAGTTCTTGCAATATCAATAATAGAAAAAAGTATCGTTATTGGTATATCTTCTTCAATTACTTCAATCGGAAATATCGGCCCCGGGTTTGGCAGAATTATCGGGCCTATGAGCAATTTTGAATGCTTGCATACATCATCAAAACTTATTATGATTTTTAATATGCTGATTGGACGTCTTGAATTAATACCGTTTTTAGTATTTTTAGAAAAAGATTTTTATAATTTTAAATTTGATTAAAATCATAGCCGGGAGGTTAGTAAAATGACAAAATGTTTGTTTGTAACTGCAACCGGAACTGATATAGGCAAAACATATATCTCAGCTCTGATTGTAAAAAAAATGAGAGAAGAAGGTTTAAACTGCGGATATTATAAACCAATCTTGAGCGGAGCAGTTAATGGAATCCCGGGTGATTGCAAGTATGTCACAGAAACTGCAGGATTAAATTCTAATCCTATGGACTGCCTGACATACTGTTTTGAAGAAGCAGTTTCCCCGCATCTTGCAGCAAAAAGACAAGGGGGCAATATATCAAAGGGAAAAATCCTTGAAGATTTTAGAAAAAAACAGCAAGAATATGATTATCTTTTGATAGAAGGTGCCGGAGGCATTACCTGCCCTATTGATATCGAAAAACCATACCTTATGAGTGATTTAATCAAAGATATGGGGGTAAGTACCATTATTGTTGCAGACGGAGGCTTAGGTACAATTAACTCGGTTCTATTGACGGCAGAATACGCACAAAAAAGAAATATAAATATTGAAGGAATAATTTTAAACAATTTTATCGATAATTTTATGTATCAAGACAACATCACTTCAATAAAAAAACTAACAAATTTAGATATATTGACTACGGTTCAACGAAATGATACAAGCATAAAAATTAGTAAAGAAATATTTAAGGAATTAAAATTATGATAAATAACTGGCAGGAAGAAGATTTAAAGTACATTTGGCATCCTTGTTCTCAGATGAAAGACTACGAAGGATTTCCGCCTATAATCATAGACCATGCAAAAGGTATAAACCTTTACGATATTGAAGGGAAATGCTACAAAGACGTTGTAAGTTCCTGGTGGTGTAATCTTTTAGGGCACTGTAATCCCAGGATATCCAATGCAATAAAAAAACAGTTAGATACACTAGAGCACGTTATTTTTGCAAATTTTTCCCACAAAACAGCAATTACATTATGCCGGAAACTGGTAGACGTAATACCTGAAGGTCTTTGCAAGTTTAACTTTGCAGACAACGGTTCCGCATCTGTTGAAATGGCTTTAAAAATGAGTTTCCAATACCATATACAGAGCGGAAACCCGCAGAAAACGAGATTTATGGCACTTAAAGAAGCCTATCACGGAGAAACACTTGCAGCACTTGCCGTTGGAGATTGCGATTTGTATACAAAACTATATAAACCGTTACTTTTAGATGTAATAAGAATTGATAAACCGGACTGTTACAGATGCCCTTATTGTAAACATTATAAGAGTTGTAATGCGGAATGCTTTGAAAGGACTGAAAAAGCCTTTGAACAGTACGGGAATGAAACAGCAGCAATCATTGTAGAACCGCTGCTTCAGGGTTCTGCCGGCATGAAAATTTATTCTCCTGTTTATTTGAAAAAATTGCGTAAATTGTGTGATGAATATAACGTTCATTTAATAGCAGACGAAATAGCAACAGGCTTTGGGCGTACAGGGAAAACGTTTGCGTTTGATTGGGCAGGGGTTTCACCTGATATAATGTGTATTTCAAAAGGTTTAACCGGCGGATATATGCCAATGTCAATTACAATAACCACACAGCAAATCTATGATGCATTTTATTCTGATTATCTTGAAGGGAAAGCATTTATGCACTCCCACACGTATGCAGGAAATCCCCTCGGATGTTCTGCGGCAATAGAGGTACTAAATATTTTGAACGATGAAAATATCATCGGTAAAGCAAACAAAAAAGCTCCAATATTCAATAATATGATTAAAGAAAAATTTTCTAAAATTCCTTATGTCGGAGATATAAGAGATATAGGACTTATTAATGCAATTGAACTTGTCAAGGATACAAAAACAAAAGAATCTTTTGACGGTAAACTGCGGCTGGGATATCAAATATACAAAAAGGCTCTTGATAAAGGTGTACTTTTACGGCCTTTAGGAGATGTCATTTATTTTAATCCGCCACTTGTAATAAATGAAGAAGATATGGATTATGTAACAGATATCGCTGTTGAATGCACAAAAGAAGTTCTTTCGAATTTTTAAAATAAAATTTTAATTTACATAAGAAACAATTCGCCAATAGACTAAGTATAAGCATTTTAAATTTGTGCTAAACTTTTAATCATGATTAAAAGTTATTATTTAGTAGAAAAGCAAATAAATGAACTAAAAAAAAGAATCCTTAACCTTGAAAATGACAAAATTGACCTTGAGTCAATTATTAAAAAATATCTATCAAGGGAGTCTAAAATGATACGTTCGGTTGTATCAATTTTGTATTACAGAGGAAATATCACCGAGGAGCAATACCTTATCCTCACTGCAACTGAATTGATTCATAATGCTTCGCTAATACATGATGATACTATTGATGGAAGTTTAATACGACGTGGAGAAAGCTCTTTAAATTCAAAATATGATAACAAATTTGCAGTAATCGCAGGTGATTATTTAATAACTTTGGCGGTAAAAGAATTATTAAAATTGAATAATATTAAAGTTTTACAAAAATTTACCAGCGCAATTTCAAAAATGTGTATCGGAGAATCGATGCAGTATTTCTCAAAAAATAAAATCCCGACACTTGATGAATATCTTGAAAAGACTCAATACAAAACAGCAGAGTTATTTGATACTTGTTTAGAAACCATGTCTTTTTATTCTGATATAAAATACAATAAGTTTGGTCTAAATTTTGGAACGGCTTTTCAAATAAAAAATGATCTTGATGATTATAGATGCGGAATAAAAAAATCTGAAGATATAAAAGAAGGTATTTATACCGCACCTGTTATATTGTTAAATTCTGTTGAATATAGTGAAACCGCTATTGAAAAAACTATGAGTTTAATAGATAATTATTGCAGGAGAGCAAAATCAGATATAGAATGGATGTCTGATAATGAGTATAAGTATCGTTTAACGGAGATAATTGATAATTTATGCAGTTAAAGCAAATAAAAAAAGATATAAAACCATTTTTAAAAGAGACGTTTGACACAATAGTATTTGTAATTGTAATGGTTACGATAATCAGATTTTTTATCGGTGAAATCCGTTGGATTCCATCAGGTTCAATGCGTCCAACCTTAATAGAAGGGGACAGAATATTTGTTGAACGTTTTTCAAGATTTTATGAAACCCCAAAACGCGGAGATATTATGGTGTTCTATCCGCCGTTTGTCGAACTGGATAAAACTCCGGGCGGAATATTCAGAAGGCTTACCGGATTTTTCTGTAAAGATATTGCATATATCAAACGTGTTGTTGGAATGCCCGGTGACAAGCTGGAAATAAAACAAAATTCAAGAGGAAGATATTTTGTTTATATAAATAATAAGCCATTAAAAGAAGATTATATATTAAGCGACTTTGATTCTATTCCATGTGATGATAAAATGTATTGTGGACCTTTTATAATTCCAGATGGACAATATTTTATGATGGGTGATAACAGAGGAAATTCTCAAGATAGCAGATTTTGGGGATTTTTACCGGAAGATAGATTTGTCGGCAAAGCTGTATTCTTATTCTGGCCTCTAACAAGAATGAAAGTTTTATAGGATGCAAATTTATCACGATAAATGTTTTCTTGAACCGATTGATAGAGTTATAGCCTTTTCGAATCTTGATTTAAAGAAGGCATTTGACAGGATTGAGGAATACAAAAACAAAGGTTTTTATCTTTTAGGATATGTTCGTTATGACGCTAAAAACATTTTTTTAGATAAACAAATTTCGTCTGATTTACCCTTGGTTTACTTTGAGGTTTATACTGATTATACGGATTATGAACCATATATTCCGCAAAAAAATATAAGTATTTATTCCGAATCAGAACTTGATTATGAACAGTATAGAGATGCGCTTTCTAAAATTAAAGAACATATTTTAAAAGGTAACACGTATGAACTTAATTACACATACCCATACAAAGTTTATACAAACGCAGATAGTTTATCTTTATATAATTATCTTTTGCAAAAACAAACAACCCAATACAATACCTACATTGCAAATGAGTGGGAAGAAATTTTATCATTTTCTCCTGAATTGTTTTTTAAATTGGACGGGAACAAAATTACAACAAAACCAATGAAAGGAACAGCAGCAAGAGGAATTACGGAAGAAGAAGATAGAGCAAACTACAACTTTTTAAAAAATGATATCAAAAATCAAGCAGAAAATGTAATGATTGTTGACCTTTTAAGAAACGATTTAAGCAAAATTGCTAAAACCGGGACTGTAAATGTCGATAAATTGTTCGAAATAGAAAAGCATCCGACTGTTTACCAGATGACATCAGAAATATCTGCAGAATTAAAAAATGGAACAACTTTGTATGACATATTTAATGCGATTTTCCCTTGCGGTTCTATTACCGGAGCTCCTAAAATTTCAACAATGGATATTATTGAAGAACTTGAGTATTTCCAACGCGGAGTTTACTGTGGTGCAATCGGTTTCATATCCAAAGATGAATGTATTTTCAGTGTTCCGATAAGAATACTGCAAAAAAATAGGCTTAATGACAAAAAATATTACAGATACTTTGTCGGCGGGGCTGTTTTGTGGGATTCCAACATTGATGATGAGTGGGAAGAAACTATTACTAAAAAGAAAATTCTTGATACTGATATTAATTTTAATCTGCTAGAAACAGTATTAATTAAAGATAATGAAGTCAAATTATATGATTATCATAAAAAAAGAATTGAAAAAGCAGCAAAAGAGTTAAGTTTTGAATTTAATCCTGATGATTTTAAATTTGAAACAGATTGTGATTACATTGCAAGGTACATACGCTCTCAAAAAGGTTTTTCCAAAATAGAATATCGTAAAATCAATGAAATCAAAACAAATAAAATCAAAATTGCGAATGAAACATTACGTTCCGATAATAAATATCTTTATTACAAAACAACTTTCCGACCGTGGTATGAATATATTTTAGACGACTATTTTGATATTATATTCTTTAATGAAAAAGGAGAACTCACTGAAGGCACAAGGAGTAATATAGTACTTGAGATAGATGGAGAACTTTATACTCCGCAAATTGAAAGCGGTTTATTAAATGGAGTTTATAGGCAATATATGCTGGAGAACAACAAACTAAAAGAAAAAATTCTACATATTGAAGATTTAGAAAAAGCAGACAAAATATATTGTATAAATTCTGTCAGAGGTATGATTGAGGTTCATTTATGATTCTTATAGATAATTATGATTCGTTTACATATAATATTGTTGAATATTTTAAAATTCTGGGTCAAGATCTTCAGGTATTTAAAAATGATAAGATTACAATATCCGAATTGGAGAAAATGGATTTCAACTCCATAATACTATCACCCGGACCGTCAAATCCGGATAATGCAGGTATAACAATGGATATTATAAAACATTTTTATAAAACAAAACGTTTTTTAGGTGTTTGTTTAGGGTTTCAGGCAATTGCGGAATTTTTTGGAGCAAAAGTTGCAGAGTCAGGAGAGCCGACACATGGAAAATGTTCAGAAATATTCTTTAGTGAAAACGAGCCGTTATTCAAAGGGATGAAACAAGGATTTAAAGCAACAAGATATCATTCACTTATTGTTAAAGATATAAAACCTCCGATTATTCCTATTGCACATACTAAAGATAATATTCTAATGGGATTAAAAATAGACGGGTATCCGATATACGGGGTACAATTTCACCCTGAGGCAATCTTGACAGAGGATGGAATTAAGATATTTAATAACTTTATGTTATGTTAATTAATGGAGAACAATATGAAAAAATTAATATCCTTATTATCAATAATTTTACTTCTTGGACAATCCGCTAAAGCACAAATGGTAAACGGTGTCTGGCATAATGATTTAAGAAGTTTATTCTTGCAAAATAAATCAATAATATACGTAATTAATGTAAGAACATTCAATGCCAAAGATACAAATAAAAATGAAATTATTGATAACGATGAAGAAAGCGGCAATTTTTTGAACGCAATAGAACGGCTTGATGAACTAAAAAAAATGGGAATAAATACCTTGCATATTCTGCCTGTTACTCCGGTCGGTAAACTAAAAGCGTTAGGAAATGCCGGTTCTGTTTATGCAATAACTGACTTCGGGTCATTAAATCCACAGTTAAAAGCTCCGGATTCAACGTTATCACTAAATGAACAGGCAAAGAAATTTATTGATGAGTGTCATAAGCGTAATATTAGAGTAATCATAGACTTACCAAGCTGCGGTGCGTATGATTTATTCATAACAAATCCTGATTATTTTGTAAAAGACTCATCAGGCCAGCCTGTTATTCCTCTTGACTGGACGGATGTCAGAGTATTGCAAACAGGTAAGGACGGACAGTTAGACGAAGATATTTTTACGGAACATAAGGCATTTGTAGATATGGTTATGTCGTTAGGGGCTGATGGTATAAGAGCAGATGTTGCAACTATGCGGCCGTATACATTCTGGGAAAAATTAATCCAATATGCAAGAGGAAAAGATTCTGAATTTATGTTTTTAGCGGAAGCATCTAATGCCTGGATGGAGCCGCCGTCTAAATATGCTCCGTTTACAACGTATGACAAACTTCTTAATGCAGGCTTCGACGGTTATTATGGAGATTTCTTCAACCTGAAAAACTGGAAAACATCAAAAGAGTTTCTTAATTCAATAAAATTTAATCAAAAAATTTATAACAATCAAAGAAAAACAGTTATAGGCAGTTTTACAACTCATGATGAAACAAGTCCTATATTATTAAAAGGTCCTAATTTTTCTAAAATGATTATATGGCTGAACGCAACATTACCTTTGAACTCATATTTTGTTGACGGATTCCAGACAGGTGATGATTATGATTACAGCTGGGCAAATAAAAAAGCTGCCGTCACATATACTGATGATGAGTATTATTTTAATCATAAAGGGAAATTTGATTTATTCAATTTTTCAAGAAAACCGGGCGGTACTGATAAATCAATCTATGATGAATTAGTTATGGCAAATAAATTTAAGAATTTTTATGCGGATGAACTATCAACAATGCAGTTTGTACCGTTAAAAACATCGCCTAAGAATGTATTTGCTTACGCACGCTCTAACGGGAATTTTTCCGTAATTGTTATCGGAAATCTGGATTTTGAAAATCCTGCAAAAGCAACAGTAAAAGTCAAAGGTATCAGTTTCAAAAATAAGTATATGAATATGCGATTAAAACAAAATATTTCTCCTGAAATCCAAAACGGGAAAATCGTTACAGAGCTTAATCCGGGAGATATTCAGGTACTGTTATTCAAAAACTTTACAATAAGATAGGCAGGAATTATGAAAAGCGGTTTTGTATCAATAATAGGACGTCCTAATGTAGGTAAATCAACAATGCTGAACCAGGTTTTGGGTCAAAAAATTGTTATTGCAACAGACAAAGCTCAAACAACGAGAAAACGCATTAAAGGTATTTTGACCAATGAAACAGGACAAATCGTTTTTGTTGATACTCCGGGGATACATAAGCCTATAAATAAATTTGGTGAATTTTTGCTTGACGAAGCAAAAGTTTCTGTTCCGGATTCTGATTTAGTTTTATTTCTGGTAGATGCCTCAGAACCTGCAGGAAAAGGTGACAAATGGATTATTGAAAACGTTATTTCTAAAACAAATGTGCCTGTTATTCTTGTCATGAACAAATTGGATAAAATATCAAATCAGGATAAAATAACGGAGAATTATGAGTCTTACCAAAAATTATTTGAAAAAGAAATTCCTGTTATAAAAATTTCTGCCAAAACCGGTAAAAATAAATCAAAACTGGTAGATATGATTATGGAATACCTTCCGGAAGGTGAACTTCTTTATCCTGAGGATATTGTAACAGAAGAAAGCATGCGGCAAATCGTTGAAGAAATTGTTCGGGAAAAGATACTTCTTAATACAAAAGAAGAAATCCCTCATTCTGTTGCGATAAAAGTTGATAAATACGAAGAAACACCTGATATTGACAGAATTTATGCAATAATATACTGCGAACACAAAAGCCAAAAGGGTATTCTGATAGGAAAAGGCGGCTCATTGCTAAAAAAAATCGGTACAGAGGCAAGGCTTGATTTAGAAAACATTGTTGAGAAAAAAGTATTTTTATCATTGCAGGTTAAAATAGAGAAAGACTGGCGGAAAAATGATAAAGTACTTAAAAATTTGGGTTATGTATCCGATAATTGATAAATAATAATCATTCAGCTATAATTTTTGTATGTTAAGAAAGATAGTGGTTCAAAATTACATACTTATAGACAAACTGGAGCTGGAATTTAGTAACAAGTTAAACATTATAACTGGAGAAACCGGTTCCGGTAAAAGTATCCTCATAGGAGCTATTGATGTTGTATTTGGGGCTAAAGTATCAAAAGATTGTATTAAAACAGGCTCTGACAGAGCTTACATAGAGCTGTCTTTATTTTTAAACAGTCCAATAAATCAAATTTTGGAAGAAAACGGAATTGAAAATTTTGGGAATGAACTTGTAATATCAAGAGAAATAACCACGTCAGGTACACGCTCAAGAGTAAACGGAACTCTTGTTAATCAAGAGTTTATAAAACTTTTAAGAGAAAAATTTATTGATATACATTCACAGCATCAAACATATTCATTTATGCAGCCTAAATACCATATAAACCTCTTGGATTCATATGCAAAAGCAACATGCGAAGATTTGTTTAAAGAATATTCAAATTTTTATAGTGAATATACAGATTCAAAACAAAAACTGGAACAGGCTAAAAATGCCAATAATTTAACTGAAAATCAAATAGAGTTTTTAAAATTTCAAATAGATGAAATAGAGGCTGCAGAAATCAAAGAAATTGACGAAGATACTAAGCTTGAAAATGAACTTGTTGTACTTGACAATGCAGAAAAACTAAAAGAATTAACAGGTTCTGTTTCATGGACATTATCAAATGATGACGATTCTATTTTAAATGCTTTGTCTCAACTAAAAATGAACCTTTCAAAAGCATCGAATATGGATTCAAACTTAACTGACTCCGAGTCAGAATTAATAAATGCAATAGAAATTTTGAAAGATTTATCATCAACATTGAGAGATTATTCGCAGAATCTGGACAATGATACCGAGCGGCTAAACGCAATTCAGGAGCGATTATTCAGCCTTGATAAACTAAAAAGAAAGTATGGCGGAACACTAGAAACAGTACTTGAATCTCTTGATAAATTTAAAGAAGAATATTCTGCGATTGAAAATTATGAAAGTAATATTGAAGAATTGGAGCAAAAGGTTAGCAATCTTGAATTAAAGTTGACAAAACTTGCAAATGAAATATCTGAAAAAAGAAAGATGTACGCAGAAGTTTTATCAGGACTGATTGTGGAAAAACTTGAGAAACTGGAACTTCCTAAGGTTCAATTCAAGATTGATATAAGAGAAACAGGGTTGAACAAATACGGAATGGATGATGTTGAGTTTTTAATTTCAACAAATGTATCAGAGCCGTTAAGACCTTTGGCAAAAGTTGCATCCGGCGGTGAAATTTCCCGTGTGATGCTTGCATTAAAAACAATATTTGCACAGCACGATGATATTGATACTGTTATTTTTGATGAGATAGATACGGGGATTTCAGGTAAAACATCCCAAAGGGTTGCAGAAGAAATATCTGAGCTTGCCCAATATCGTCAAATTATAATGATTACCCATCAGGCAATTATAGCATCAAAGGCTGACAAACACATTTACGTCAAAAAAGTTCAGGGAGACAGTACGCAGGTTGGAATATACA
This sequence comes from Candidatus Gastranaerophilales bacterium, assembly GCA_944324855.1. Classification (GTDB taxonomy): domain Bacteria; phylum Cyanobacteriota; class Vampirovibrionia; order Gastranaerophilales; family Gastranaerophilaceae; genus UMGS1585. The sequence goes on from CALUXY010000049.1 coordinate 12,750, forward strand.
TATTAAGCGAGGATGATAAATTGAAAGCCCTTGCGGAACTGGCCGGCGGAGAAATTACGGATAAATCTATTGAGTTCGCAAAAACGCTTGTAAGTTAAAATATTATACTTTATACCTAGTTAAACTGTCTCTTATTAAATAAAAAACTTCGTGTATCCTAAAAGTATGTTTAAAGGGAGTATGAAAGTTTTATTATTCGTCAGTTTATTCGGGATTTTTTCACCGGTATATTCCGTCTGCTCAATCGATACCTCAACTGCGTGTTCCGGAGACATTGGCGACAGGCGGAATATATTTATTAATCGGGATAATCTTTTTATAACCCCTGTTCTAAGAGAGAAATATAATTATTCTAAAATTAGAACTTTTTGATAGTAAAATTATTATAAAATTTACATAAAAAATATTATCGGTATCTTATGTTTTAACAAAGCTACCGTTTTCGGGGCTAATGCCGCCCCGAACCCCGCACTCT
>CALUXY010000050.1 GCA_944324855.1 Candidatus Gastranaerophilales bacterium
CTCCGCCTAAAATTGATTAAGTATCAATTTTAGGAAGGAGGGTATCGAACCCACTGGGTGAGAACCCACCCCGAATACAGAAAAACCACCATCAACATGGTGGTCTTAAAATTCGGAAAAGGTGAAGGACTCCGCCTAAAATTGATTAAGTATCAATTTTAGGAAGGAGGGTATCGAACCCACTGGGTGAGAACCCACCCCGAATATAGAAAAACCACCATCAACATGGTGGTCTTAAAATTCGGAAAAGGTGGGATTCGAACCCACGGTGCAGATTACTCCACACAACACCTTAGCAGGGTGCCGCCTTAAGCCTACTCGGCCACTTTTCCAAGGCATTATTTTCCTTACTTAATCCTATCATGAATACTTTATTTTGAAAAGAACTTTTATAAAAATGGCTTATGCCCTGCAGTCCGACATCGCTATCGTAGTGTTTCGTCCTCAGTTTGCCGGCTCCCGCCGCCAGGGGTAAATAAAATAGATCGTTAACAGAAATTACCAATGTATTTCACACCGGCTGCGCATATAAAATAAAAGCGAACCTAGGTTCGCTTAAAATTACTCTCAACTATCTTACTAAATCGTTAGACCATGATTACTTAACCGCTACCAGTTTCGTTTGAACTCCGACTTCGGCATTCATACGTCTGGCATTTGCTATCGCAGAGGCCCGTCTTTTCTTTGCACCTCTGAGTATATATTCTACGCCACTGAAGGTATTACAAGTAGGTGTTTCAACTTTCTTTAACATATACTATCCTTTCTTTTGCCTGTAGTTTACTAATCGGCATTTTTCCTAAAATCTTTAGGGTTTTTATTCTATTTTTTACAAAATTTTACATTTAATTTTTAATCCCTTTCAGAAAATTATCGCTGTATGTCAATAATAGCTTGTTTTTTATTTTTAAGTATATACTTTTGTAACACATTTTATTTAAAAAGGGTTTACATTTTTAAAACATGTGTAATAATACAAGTATAAGGATATACATAACTCGGGGACACGGAAAGGTACATTACCCACAATTGTAAAGTTGTCAATTTTTTCAAGGTAGAAATGGATTATTTGCCTGAAAAAAAATTAACGCTATGGACTAAAAATACTGGTTGTTAATTACTAGGATTGTAATCAACCAAAACTGAAACTGTTAAGTGGCTCATACGGATATGTGGCACATGCTAAGTGGCGTCTGTATTCGGGACGTTAACCCGTTGCATTAGAAATTGAAAGGAGTATCAATTTATGGCACTTACGATTAACACCAACATGGGATCATTACTTGTTCAACAAAGTATGGCTTCTGCAACAGACCGATTGAATCAATCAATTGAACGTATGACAACCGGTTATAAAATCAATTCTGCAGCCGATGATGCTGCAGGTTATTTTGTATCTCGTACAATGCAAGTTCAATTAAGTTCTAATTCTGTTTGTCAAGACAACGTAGCAATCGGTACAAGCTTGTTGTCAACCGCAGAAAGCAACTATGACTTGATTACAACTCACTTGCAACGTATAAGAGATTTGACGGAACAGGCTGCAAACGGAACCTATGGTGAAGATTCAATTGAAGCAATACAATCCGAAGTAAAAGCTCGTATGCTAGAAATTGACAGAGTTGCTAACAGCTGTGAATTTAATGGAATCAAATTGATGGACGGTACACAAGTTAATGGTATTAATATTCAATGCGGTATTGATTCAACAGCAAATAGTTCTATTATGCTTGAAGCAGATTTGTTTGGTAATAGTATTGTAAGTGTTTTAACCGGTACAGGTTTCCAGGATTTCTTGGATTATTATGTTGCAGGCGGACAAAATTATAACGATGCATTGGATGCTATCGACCAGGCAATTAATACTGTTACAACAAGACAAACACGAATCGGGGCGTACCAAAACAGATTGGAATCAGCAGGAGATGCCTTAACAGTTCAATTCGAAAATACTACATCTTCATTATCTACAATCAGAGATGCAGACGTAGCGGAAGAATCTTCTTCGTACATTTCTGCACAAATCTTACAACAAGCATCTGCTACATTGTTAGCAACTGCAAACCAAACACCATCTATTGCATTGAACTTATTATAATAAACAGATATATTCGATACAAAATGATACTTTTTTATACGGGAAAATTTTGCCGAAAGCTTGTCTTTCGGCTTTTCTTTTTATAATTTGCACATTGTTAATATATACGGGTATTTTTTCATTTCTTCAATGGTCAAATGAATTAAGTTTTTAGGGCTTAAAGGATCTTGAACAGTTACAATATTTTTAGACTTATCATACCCCATAATGTTGAATGCGTGCAACGGCATTAATTTCCCATCAAAAGATTTATTGAATTTTTTTAATAATTCTTTTTCTTCTTTATTTTTAGTTGTCATAATACCTAAGAATACATTGTCTTTATTTGCATATTTTTTTATTAAAGAAATTTGTTTATTTGTTTTATTCAAATTAATTATTTTAGGGTTCCAATTAGGATTGATATAGTAAAGAGCTGTGGTTTGGCTTCCCCCGTTTAAATTATCCATTATGGTATAAAAATCTGTCATTTTCGTTGCATAATGGAAATCATTTGTTGCGCTGACAGATTTTGTTAAAGCAATTGCTTCTTCCAGCATTTGTAAACCTTTAGGGCCGGAAAGCTGATACTCTTTTTCTTCTATAATTTTGGTATTAAAAAAAAATGTATCAAGTTTGGGAACCTTTACATACATACTATCCCAATCTTGACCAAATTTTCGATAAATTGATATTCTGCCGTTTGGTTTATTCATTAATCCATTCAGAGTAGAAACTAACCAGCAGTCACCAAGATTCTCACATTGTGTTGCAGTGTGGTTTTGATTTTTAGGAAATAACTCTTCAAATTTTTCCGGGGTAATATTTAGTGCTTCTAATTTCCCATTGTTATTTACGTATGTAGTTCCATCTATTCCAAAAGTGTTACCATTTTTTATTGAGATAAGAGATTCATTTCCGTTAAAATAATCATCACTGAAAATTTTTACGGTTTTATCTTTAGATTTAAATAATGAACCTATTTTTTTTAAGACACTATTATTTTTTATCGGTTTATTTACAAACTCGACCTTTGGGACATTACTGTAACCTATTCTTTCTACGTAATGACTATAAAACTGATTGGCTGATGGTATAAAATTAGAAGAGAGTTTCATATATATACTAAATAGTCTAAATAAAAAATTTGCTAGTGTTATATTTTTTTTCTAAAACCTTTTGTTTTGGATATTGTTCGCCCTATATTTAAAAGTTTGTTAGCAAGGGAATCCAGACTATCACAATTTTTATCAGGATAAATTTTGTATTCTTTTTTGTGTATATCATCTGTTATATTCGGCATAACAACATTTGCGCCGGAATTCAAAGCAAGAATCCGGCCGTCAGGATGAATCGTTTCCATCGCAGTTGTTGCAGGTATATTAATATCTTTCAACAAAATCCTTGTAATTGCCATAACCCGGATTGATAAATCCAGATTTTTTATCAAATCAATATTTGAATTTCCAAGCGGAGTTTCTGGATGCGGGATAAACGGGCCTATTCCAATCATATCAGCATCAAGTTTTTTAAAAAACAGAATATCATCCGCAAGTGATTCTATTGTTTGATTCGGCAGCCCGACAAGACTTCCGGTCCCCGTTTCGTAACCCAACTCTTTAAGATTATACAAACATTCCATTCTGTTTTCAAATGACATATTCGGGTGTAAATTTTTATACAAATTTTTATCCGTAGTTTCAATTCTTAATAAGTATCTGTCAGCCCCTGCATCTTTGTAAGCTTTATATTCTTTATAAGTTTTTTCACCGATGCTTAAAGTTACGGCAACATCAAGTTTCTTAATATTTTCAATAATATTGCATAATGTTGTTTGATTAAAGTAGTTATCTTCACCGGATTGCAGGACTATAGTTTGGAGTCCTGCGTTTTTGCCGGCTTTTGCAAGTTGAATAATTTCTTCCGCCGATAATCGATATCTGGTTATGTTTTTATTTTCATATCTTAGCCCGCAGTATTTGCAGGTTCTAGAACAAAAATTTGAGAATTCAATAAGCCCTCTCAGATGAATTTCATCGCCGACATATTGTTTTCGGATTTCATCGGCTTTTTTGAATAATTCATTAGAATCAGATTCAAGCTCTTTAATTATATCCTCTTTTTCCATAGAGTCATTATATACGAAACGGGCTGTTAATACAGCCCGTAAGAAAAATGATTTTTAAATTTTAATTAAAAAGAATTTTGAATCTTTGAGGGCTAAGACTTTGTGTTCTTTGTCTTTTTTGAACATAAGTACTTCCCCTTTATCGAGTTTAAATTTTTCGGCATCGAAATGGATTTCGATTTCACCATCGAGGACATACACTGCGGCATCAGCAGTTGAGGTGTGGGTGTCGATTATTTCTTCTTTTTTTAGAGCAATAATAGAAAAAGATGAGTCACCATTTTCCATCAGGACTTCTCTATCCATTTTTTCATCTTTAACATCAACTATATCTTTAGCTTTAAGAACATTGTAGAACATGAGATTCTCCTTTCTGTGAATATATTAGACACTGAAACAAGAACTCCGACATCCGACAAGAGGTTAGATTGGTTTTGTGTATTTAAAGATTGGTATATTGAATAGTTTGATTATTTTGGTTTTTTTATTATTTTTTATATATTTAAAAATTTGGAATACAAACGGGATACCTTTTACTTTTTGCCGTAATCCATATAAATATGTCATTTTAACTATAGGTAAAATGGTATTTAAATCAACATGTTTAAGGATATTTTCTTCATTTGCTCGAGTTTTTTCTGTTATTGCAATCATATTTTCAATATTTTTTATAGTATTTGCAGTATGCCAACGATAAGAGTATAAGATTTTATCAATGTATTTCATCTTTGCATATTTTGATATTTGTAGCATTAACCAGTAATCTTCAAGCGGAGCATCAGTCGTATATTGTCCAATTTTTTCAAATATTGATTTTCTAATAAGAAAACCGTTCAGGATATGATTTGTTTGGTACAATTTATCGTATCTGCCAAATTCTTTAGAGTTAAAATTAAGATTAAGAGCTTTTTGTAAAAATGTTGCGAATGTTTTGAATGCTGCTTTGCTCTCATCATAGACTATATTTCTTTCATTATCCCAATAACAAACTTTTGAATCTGAATCAATAATTTCATCATCTCCGACACAAAGTGCATAATCAGGATGTTTTGATAAAAAATCATATTCAAGTTCTATTGCCTGTGGTTTCATTTTATCATCTGATGCAATAAGAAATAGGTAATCACCGTTTGCATAGCTTATAAGTTTATTGAGTGTTCTGCATGTTCCTTGATTTTCTTGAGTTTCAAAAATGACATGTACAAACCTTTTTTCGCACAGAGCTTTCATTTCTTGAATTTTTTGCCAGGTCGAATCTTTTGAGCCATCATCAATTATGATAAGTTCTATATTTTGATATGTTTGATTAATAACTGATTGTATTGCCTCTTGAACATATTTTTCATGGTTATATGCCGGCATGATGACAGAGATTAGATTTTTAGTACTCATTCAACACCTCAACAACTTTCTCAACTTCACTATCAGTCAATACCGGCGACATCGGCAGACTGAGTATTGTTCTATGGATTTCTTCCGTAATCGGAAAACTCATATTATTCCACTCCTTATATGCATCCTGGTTGTGCGGCGGTGTCGGATAATGGATAAGAGTTTGGACTCCGTTATCTTTCAGATACTCTTGCAGTTTATTACGTTCTTCCGTGCGGATTGCAAAAATATGCCAAACATGCGATTTTTCATCATAAGTTTTTGGCAGAATAATTTTAGGATTTCTAATATTTTCTAAATAATATTTTGCAATTTCTCTTCTGCGTTGATTATCTTTGTCCAGATATTTCAGTTTTACATCCAAAACAGCGGCTTGAATTTCGTCAAGGCGGGAATTTATGCCTTTGTAGATATGGTGGTATTTTCTGTCGCTGCCGTAATTTGCGATTGCTTTTATTCTTTCGGCAAGCTCGTCATCGTTTGTTGTGACACATCCGCCGTCCCCGAGACAGCCCAGATTTTTCCCGGGATAGAACGAGAATCCCGCAGCATCTCCAAGATTGCCGGTTTTAAGAAATTTATCTTTTATATTTACCCCCGCACCGTGGGATTGGGCGGCATCTTCTATAATTTTCAGATTATATTTCTTTGCGATAGTCCAAATTTTAGCCATTTGAACGGCTTGTCCGTAGAGATGCACTACCATTATAGCTTTTGTCCTGTTTGTAATTTTTTCTTCTATTAAATCGGGATTTATGTTGTAGGTACCAATAGACGGCTCGACAAGAACTGGAGTACATCCGTTTTGCGTGATTGCAAGGATGGATGCGATGTAGGTATTTGCGGGAACGATAATTTCGTCACCAATACCGAACCCGTAGGCTTTAATTATGAGGTTGAGAGCATCAAGCCCGTTTGCTACGCCGATACAGTGTTTTGTTCCGCAATAGCGTGCAAAGTTGCCGGTAAAGATTTTGTTTTCTTCACCTTGCAGGTACCATCCGGAATCAAGCACTTTTTTGATTCCGGAATCAATTTCATCTCTGTACCGCTCGTTTATTTTATGTAAGTCTAAGAAGTTAATCATAGTTAAATTAAACCTTTTTTTTCTAATGTATTGTTTAATTTTTTCCAAATTTTTAATCTTATTTGATTTTTAATATCAGAATATTTGGGTAGGACAAAATGAGTTTTAGGTTGTAAAATTGTAATTTGTCCTTCATTTGTTGAATTTTCATTTAATAAATTAATTTTTAAAATTTCAGATATTTCTTCAAATCTTTTTCTCCAAGAATATCCTTCGTTGATTATTTCATTTGATGTATTAACAATTTCGTTTCGATAAACATTATCTTCCAGTAACTTTTTACATAATTTATAAGCATCAAATCTATTTTCAAACATTGGAAGTTTAATTTTATCTTTGACCAAATCCTCTATTCCTTTTGAATATTCGGAAACTAAACATCCTTGAGTTGCCATAATATCCAATACCCGCCATGGTATACCGTTTCTTGACTGTTCGTGAAGAATATTTATACACAATTTTGAAGAATTATAAAGATCTTGATTATGCTTTGCGGTGTATAGTAAGTCATTTACATAGCATCCATACAAAGATGGAAACGAATCTGCTATTTTATTCCAATTTACTCCATATAAATATAATCCCAAGCCAGATATTGAATCTAAAATTTTTATTCGTTTTTCACCGCTATAAAAGTTATAATATGTTTCAATAAAATTATTTATAAAATAATTATATGCTTCCAGATTTGAATACTTATTTAATACAATAGCTAAATCTTGTATTCTAATATCAGGATTTGCGAATATTGTATTATTTAATTCTCTGATAAATTCTTTGCTCTCAATGTTTGAATATTTTTCCAGAAAATTAATAAACCATATATCATTTTCAAAATTAGTTCCAATAAATGAAATATTTTTATCTTGTATAATATTTTCTCGTTTTAGATTTGTTCCAGCTTGAACAAAATAAATTTGATTATCTTTTAAATTTTTAATATTTTGTTTTAAATTGTTAATACCTTTTTTAGAAAAAGAAAAGAATGTATATCTGTCTAAATTTTTGTTTATTATTCCTTTCTGATTCCACATAAAGTATAAATCAGCATCCCACAAAACAATAGGACAATTTGTTATGTTTAAAATATTATGATAGTTTGCGTTATTAAAAGAGAAAATTAATTCAGGATTGAATTTTTTAATATCTTCAATCAATGTCTTTTCTATAATATTGAACTTTAATTCATTATTGCTTGCAAATACATTATTATTAAACACATTAGGTATAAAAACCAATACATTATTCCCCAATTCTTTTAGTGTCGTTATAAACTGGTCATAAAATCCAACAATGTTATATTCATTATCTATTAATATACTATTTGATATACAAACTAAAACTCTTGTCATTATCATTCCTTTTCGTTGCTTAAATTTAATTCAAAACTCAACTTAGGTGATGCCTTACATCCTATACTTTGCTTAAAATCACAAAGCCCAAAGTTCGCAAATCCATTTACAGTGGATGTACCGATATCTATAACTTTATAATTAGTTCTTGCATAATAATTTAATAAATTATGAGATAAGAAATTAATAGGACGATATTCTTCCGCATCAGTAAGATTTCCCCAATAAACAACTCTTAAAATATTATTTGTTAAATGATGTACTACAGCTGATGCAATTGGTTTATTTTCTTGAGTAGTAATTAAAAAATAATCAGTTTTAATAATTTTTGATGTATTTTTTACATCGTCTAAACTCATCCATAATGGAAATCCTCGAGATTCTCTATTTTTTTTAATTATTGAATAAACAGTATATATATCATCTGTATAAATAAATTTTAGATTGTGTTTAAGAGATGTATTATAGTTTTTTCTTGCATTTCGTTGAATTTTTTCTAAATAATGTTCATTAAAATCATCCAAATAGTATTCGTAATTAAGATCGAAATGTTTAAGATTAAAATTATTATTAATAAGTGCATTTTGAAATTTTGTAATATGAGATAGATTATAACAAAGCGCCGGTGTTGCAATATTTATATTCAGTATTGAATTTGTTTTTGCCCAATTAACTAATGATTTAATAGCATTATAATAATATTCAATTTTATTATCACGTGTAATTTCAGAAAAAATTCCAAATGTAGCTGAAAAAGGACATTTTAGTATCCCGTCTTTTATCCCGCCGACTAGTCCGAAACGGTTTTTACCATTATTAAAAATAAAATATCTAACTTCATTGACTTTATGTTTATTGAGTTCGACAAAATCTACCGTATCAAACCTTGAAAATGGATTGACAACCAGTTTTTTATATTCTTCTTTTGTTACATCAAGTATATCCATTAATCCGCCTTGCAATTCACAAAAATTTCAGCACCGTTATTCGGGAAAAATTCTGTCAAACCATACAATCCATCTAAAAGATTTGTATCAATTATATTTTCATTCAATAACTGCTGCATTTTAGGATGGTTAAAAGGTTTAATAAAATACGATCCTTTATCAATTATTGAATAATTTAAATCTGTTACCATTTTTGACAAACTATCAATACTAAATGTTGTATGCTGCTGGAAATGTTTTGCTACATCTGTTAAATTCCCGATTCTTTCAATTAAACCGGATTTATATGCCCATAAAAGATGAAAACTTTTTGCATTCGGTACATTAATATGAACTATCGTTTCTTTATTGCAAAGAGCTTTTACGCTTTCTAATAATTTATGAGGTTCTGTGACCTCGTGTAACAAACTGCTGACAAGTATAAAATCATATTGAGTTTGCTTTAATTTATCAACAGCATTTTCTAAAAAATCATTGATAATACAAATATTTGAATTATATTTATCAGATTTTTTTATCATTTCACAAAACTGAATAGAAGGTTCAATAATTGTAAAATTTTCATATTCAGTATAAAAATCAAATATAGATTGGATACCGCAGCCAACCTCTAAAATATTTTTAGGTTTGTATTGATTTAGTATCTCTAAAACCTTCTTTCTGCGGTAGTAAACCATTGTATCCTCAAAATCATGGTTCAAATAATCTTTAGTATATTGATTTATATCTCTCATAATGCTTTATCCTCAATATTATGTAATAATTTTGCTGGTACTCCCGCATATGTAGAATACGGTTCTGTATCTTTTAATACAACAGAACCTGCGCCTATTACACTACCTTTTCGAATAGTTACACCTGGTAAAATAGTTACATTAGTACCAATCCACACATCATCTTCAATAACAATAGGCATCCCTTTAATTAATTTGCTTTTTATATATTTTGTTTCTTGCAAAAAATTTGAATTAATAGGACAAGAGTCCGATATTACTGTCAAGTTCGGTGCAATAGTAACATTATTACCAATAAAAACGGATGGGTTGTTACTTCCATCACCACCTAAAGTTAAGCCTAAATTAGCATAAGTATTTTCCCCCATAATTATGCCTAATTTTTCCCAGTATATTTTACGAATTCTTGCATCAGAGTAGTAATTCGCAATTAATTTAGTAAATCTTAAAGGCATTATATCCTTATTATTTTTAAGAAAATCAAATATACATTTATCTAAATTAACAAGTACTTTTTGAGTTACCCATTTTAACATTATCCAATCCTTTCAAAAACTCATCATAATCTCTGATATATTCTTTTTCGTCGTAGTGGGTGCTTGCCAAGACCATCAGTTTGCACCCGTACGAAAAGTGCCGCATCTCACGCCACATATTCTTGCCGATATACAACCCTTTGTCAGGACTGTTAAGCCAAATCTCTTTTCTTTCTCGCCCGTCATCCAAAACAAACTGGCACGCCCCATCCATTGCAACAATTATCTGCTCCAATTCCCGATGTGCGTGTTTTCCGCGTTCCTGCTCCGGCAATGTGTCATAAATATAATAAACACGTTTGATATCAAAAGGACAATTCATACCGCCTTCTAGCGACACCAATTTCCCTCTCTCATCTCCATATACTTTCATGTCTATCAATTTATAATTCACTTTGCACGTCCTCCGGATGATAGTTAAAATGATATTTGTTCTTCAAAAAAGTCTTTTTATAAAACAATTTTTCTCCAGTATAATTACTATATTTGTTTGTGTAATACCAACTAGGATCTGCATCAATTAACGCCGGATAAAATGAATTCAAGCTATAATTTTTATTTTTAATTAAATTTGATAAACCCATTTCATAACAAAAAACAACATCTAATTTTGATTTTTGAATTTTAATGCTATTTATGAATTTCGAAAAATATTTTGCACTGAATATCTCCTTTGATATTGATAACAAATAAGACTGCAAATGCGGAGAATATTCACCATATACCAAATCTTGAGAAAAACCGTAGTTATTTAGTGTTAATCCGTAAAAATTGTTCTTTTTAGCATTTGTAAAAAATTCTTCCAAGCTCCCGCCGTTATATACAACCGAATCATTGCACAAAATAAGGTTTTCAATATTATTTAAAATTCCGTATTTTTTCAGTATATTAAACCCTCGTTTGTATGAACCAAAATCATACTCCCTATGTCTTTTGAAAAGATATGAATCAACAATTCCTTCTATTTTCTTTGTTTCAGATTTAAATATTGGACAATCACCTACCAAGACAATATAATCCGAATATTTCTTTAGTTCTTTTAAATATTCAATTGTGTTTTCAGGAATTGTGCCATCCGAAGTATAACAAGCAAAAACAACCGCTGTACAATTTTTGTAATTAATATCTTTAATATTAAGTTTAATTTTTTTTACGCTGTATGTTCCTTTAAGAAATCGTCCAACTGAGATTTTAATTCCAAAGAATCTATATACCTTGTGATTCTCATAATTATCAAAGAAAAATATAGGACTTAGTAACTTACAAAACCATCTTTTAGTAAACAGTTTTTTATCTTTTACTCCGTAAATTTCATATCCTTGATTTTCTACGCTTGTACAAATAATTCTCTCCAATACGTGAATAGCTGTTGCCCCTGAACTTGTTTTCATTTCACATTTCAAATCTATTTTTGAAAAATCCAGATTCTTAAACTGCTCCATCAAAAATGCTCGGCAAAGAAACATCGTACCTGCGACAAAATGTCCTTTAGGGATTGAAACATTCAATTGCTTGCACACATCATTATACAATTCACCATCTTCCGGATTATACATATACAAATCATTTGAATCCAAAATACAAGTTTTGGCACCGATTACCCCGATTGTTTTACTTTGTTCAAATAACTTTAAACAATCCTTAAATATTTTTTTTGTCCCAATCAACGATTCAACTAATACATCCCGCCATGCATAACCGGATCCTGCATCACATTTGGAATACTTTTGATAACCTTTTGTGTGAAGTTTCAAAAGATAATCATAATCACTTAAATCAATACTTTTTAAAACTTTTATAAAAGGAACAATATCATAACCGCTGTTGTCTACCGTCAAAATCTTTGCATCCGGTTTAAGTTTAAGAATTTTGTTTGCAGAGTCTTTTTTATCTTCTGAAACTGTTACAAATAAATCCCAGTCGCAATCTGCAATATTTTTTATCTGTTTAAGCATATACGGAATTTGTTCCGTATAGTAAATATGAAGATGTACCAAAATTTTAGGTCTGTTGATATTACTTTTCTTATACTTAAACTTCATCCCCAAAACAGTTATTATTTTATAAACACCGTCTTTGAATGTTTTATTTTCTATAGAAAATATATTCCGTAAAACATTTAGCCCCAAACTCTTTATATATCTGAAACTAAATCTATAATTCTTCCACGGTGTAAGTTTCAAATATTTGAAATATTCATTTCGTCCGGGATGTCTGCAAGTTCCGTTCCAAGGTTTTGGGCGGTCAGTAAAATGCAGTATTCCAATATCTCCTTTGGCTTGATTTTCATCATTCAATGTATAATGATGTTCAAGTTCGTTCTCCCTAAACATCCGCCCGTTAACGTTCCACTTTAACGGTAAATATTTGCACAAACCATTAAACACACCGTTCAAGATATCCTGATCTTGCAAAATTATGATATCTTTATTCTTACGGTAATATTCAAAACATTTTTCTTTGTAACCAAACTCTCTCAGTTTCTTCAAATTAAAAACAATAACTCCCGCATTAAAATAATTGTTTTCCATAGGAAGTTTTAAACGTTCACTTTGAGTTATACTCCCCTCGTCTTCAACCACACCTGCGATATAGTTTTCAATATCTTCTTCCCAGAGTTCCGCCAAATCTTTTTCGACCACCAAATCACAATCCAAATAAATTATTTTATCAAGATTTTGAGGAAGTATATCCAGCAAAAATAACCTGTAATAAGTTACAATCGAAATATACTCTCTATTTAGAGGAAGTTCGGAACAATCAATTTTGCTCATATCGTAAAACTGCATATCAAAATCACAAAGGTTTTTTAACGATAATAATTTTTCCTTGTTTTTAGGAGTTATTCCGCCATCCAAAATATGAAAAGAATATTTTCTTTGTGATTTATTATTTACAAGTATTGAACTAATCGCCGCCGCACAGTG
>CALUXY010000051.1 GCA_944324855.1 Candidatus Gastranaerophilales bacterium
CCTATTATGGCGTCGGAAGAGGAGATTAGAGAAAATCCACCGTCAAGGAGTGCGAAGCTCAGAGTCGTTAGGTGTATAAAAAAGTAGGTATTAACTTTGACTAGAAACTATACGAACAAATCAATTGCAGAAGAATATAACACAGTTAATTATTATAATGTTTTAACTAATCCAATTCAGCAATCAACCAATGAACGTATTCAACATAACAGTGATTTGGGGTATATTAATACTAAAGGGAATAATTCAGAAGTTATTGACGGGTATTTCCCAAAAGAAAATTTAGTTAGGGCGATGGCAATAAAAAAAGTAAATAAAACATTATGCGGACTTTTGTTATGTCTTATTTTCGTTTCGATTATAAGTTACTATTTTGTTGTTTCAAGTGAAATTAAACTTAATGAATACAGCCGTCAGACTATAATGTTGAACGATGAGAATGCGGAGCTGCAAAACCAGTTAGATCGTTTAAAATCATTCAGTAATGTTGATATGACGATGCAGAAGAATAATTTACTCCAAAAACCTGATCATGTGATAGAAGCTCCTGAAGTTACAGCTAATCAGGCAAAACCTGTTCAGATTGAAACGGAACGTCCGTTCTCCTGGTCAATAGGGTATTAATGGCGTAGTATAAACTAATATTGTAAAACAAATATTTTTTTCCTATAATTTTTATATGGTGATTGAACTAAACAATTTTTTAATCGGGGATAATAAAAAACTAACTATCTTAGCAGGGCCTTGTGCTATTGAATCACAGGATATTCTTGATGAAACTGCAAAGACGTTAAAAGAAATCTGTCAAAAACTTGATATAAATTATGTTTTCAAGTCATCTTTTGACAAAGCAAACCGTTCTTCAATAAATTCGTTTAGAGGTCCTGGGATGGAAAAAGGACTTGAAATGCTCCAAAGAGTGAAGGATAAGTACAACGTTCCGATTGTAACAGATATTCATTTGCCGGAGCAGGCAGAACCGGTATCAAAAGTTGCTGATATATTGCAAATTCCAGCATTTCTTTGCCGTCAAACGGATTTACTTGTTGCAGCGGCAAAGACCGGTAAAATTGTTAACATCAAAAAAGGACAGTTTCTGGCTCCGGAACAGATGAAATCAATTGCTCAAAAAGTAGTAGACTCCGGAAATAGTAAGATAATGTTAACAGATAGAGGAACAACATTCGGATATAATAATCTGGTTTCGGATTTTCGTTCCATTGTGATAATGAAACAGCTCGGTTTCCCTGTCGTATTTGATGCTACACATAGTGTGCAAATGCCTGGTTCAAACGGCGATAGTACAGGCGGTGACAGAAGGTTTGTGCCGTTATTGGCAAATTGTGCAATGGCAGCAGGCGCAGATGTATTATTCTTTGAAATACATCCTAATCCTGATTGTGCAAAATGTGACGGTGCAAATATGCTTTCGTTGAACGATGCTGAAAAAGTATTTGCTAAGTGTAAAGAAATTTTTGAGGTTGTAAGAAAATGATAGTTAGACAATTTGTGGTTGGTTTTATCGCTAATAATAACTATCTTTTGATTGATGAAGAATCAAAAGAGGCAGCTCTTATTGATTGTACAGATTACATAAGTGAATTAGGGTCTGTTTTAAAAGAATATGATGCAAAGTTGAAATATATTCTTTTAACGCATGGACATTTTGACCACATTATTGGAGTTCCTAAAACAAAACGTGAATTTGGGGCAAAAGTTTATATGCATAAAGATGACAAAGATTTGGTCGATGAGTCGGATGCATTTATGTTATCAGTTGGTATGCAGCCTTTTGAACACCCTGAGATTGATAAGTATATAGAAGAAGGTGAAGAAATTTACCTTGGTAAAACAAAGATTGATGTAATACATCTTCCCGGACATACGCAAGGCGGTGTAGGTTATTTGGTTGACGGTATGATGTTTTCCGGAGATACCGTATTTTTAGAAAGTATTGGACGTACTGATTTACCGGGTGGTAATTATGAACAACTGGTTAAAACAATAAAAGATAAAGTTTTTACTCTTGATGGTGATACAATATTGTATGTAGGACACGGTACAAATACAACAGTTGAACATGAGAAAAAATATAACGAATTTGTATAAATTATAAATAGAGGAAGTTATGAAGGATAAATTAAATACAATCTATGAATTAGCAAGTAAGGATATTGAAAATGCACAATCAAGTGCTGATTTGGAAGAGGTTAAACTTAAATATTTAAGCCGTAAAGGAGAATTTAATGCTATAAAAAAAGGGCTTAAAGATTTGTCGGTAGAGGATAAAAAAGTTATTGGGACTCTGGCAAACGAAATTACACAAAAGCTTGAAACTGCTTTAAAAGAAAAGTCTGAAATATTTTACAGAAAAGAGCTTGACGAAAAATTAAAACAAGAAAAGATTGATATTACACTTCCAAGCAAATATATTGCACGTGGTAAAGTTCATCCTATAACTTCTACAACAAATGAGATTGTATCTATATTTCAATCTTTAGGTTTTTCTCTTGTACCAACAGAGTATGCTCCGGAAGTTGAAACAGAGTATTACAACTTTGATATGCTGAATGTACCGAAAGACCATCCTGCACGTGATGTACAGGATACCTTTTTCACAAAATTGGCTCCGAATACGGTATTAAGAAGTCAAACTTCTAATGCTCAGATTCGTACAATGGAAAATATGACCCCGCCGATTAAAGTTATTGCGCCGGGCAGAGTTTACAGAAACGAAACAGTAAACGCACGTAAAAACAATTTCTTCCACCAAATAGAGGGATTGTATGTTGATAAAGGTATTACGTTCGGCGATTTGAAAGGTGTATTGAACGAGTTTATCAGGATTTATTTTGGTGCTGCTCGTCCGACAAGATTCAGAAGCAGTTTCTTCCCGTTTACAGAACCGTCTGCAGAGGTTGATGTTCAGTGTATAATGTGTCAGGGAAAAGGCTGCAGAACCTGCAGCGGCACCGGCTGGCTTGAAGTTTTAGGCTGCGGTATGGTTGATGTGAATGTACTTAAAGGTGTAGGTATTGATCCTGAAATTTATACAGGATTTGCATTTGGTATGGGGATTGAACGTTTATCAATGTTGAAATACGCAATTGATGATATTCGTTTATTCTTTAATAATGACGAAAGATTTTTACAACAGTTTTAATAAAAAGGCGGAACTTTTAAGTTCCGCCTTTTTTAATTGAAATAGTTTCGTTTATGCTGCTATTCCAAGCATATATTTATTCAATTCCGCAAGTTGTGTTGCGCCTGTTTGTTCTGTTGCAGCATTTGTTATTTCTGAGATTCCTTGTAAATCTGCATTATTTTGTGCTGACATAGCTTGTACTGCTTGTTGTTGTCCTCCATTTTGCAGCATTGTATTAAACTGAACCGGAGCATTTTGGATTCTCTGTTCGTTTGACGGACCTAATGTCTGTTTGAGTTTTTCATATTCCGCAATTTGGAGGGTTTGTCGATCGGTTGACAGTCTGCCTGTTGCTCCGACTCCCAATGACTGCAAATTTTTAATTAATTCAAGTGCATCACGATTATAATATGTATTGTTATTTATTGGTTGAATGTAAAAATACATAGCTCTCCTAACACTTCTATACTATTATGTTCCCATTTAAGAACTTTTTTTAACATTTTTCAAGTTTTTTGATATCAAATTTTACAAATATTTACATAAATAGTATATACTTTAAATGTAATAATGTTTATAAAATGTAATAATAGAAAGATTTTAGCAATTTTTTTAAGATTTATGTTTTATTATGAGTATATTGTTGTTTTAAAATAAAAGGTGGTTGAGTATGGTTAATTTTAATCCAAATGTAAGTTTAAATCCAATAAATATGGCAAATGGTGCAGAAAATATACCTCCAATTGTTCTCTGTCTTACAGATCCTAAAGCCGGTCTAAAGGCTCAGGCTCAGGCACAAGCTCCTGATAAATTTGAAAAACAAACTCAAGCAAAACGACCTGTTATTATTGATTCTAACGATAAATTTGTTCCATCTTCCAATCCTGATAATAATTTAAAGGAATTTACTGCTCCAAATCAAATGTTGGGTGCAAAATTTAATCCGGAAGAGGCTAAAAAGTTTGGTGAAGAAGCTCTTAAATGGGGCAAAAGAGTTTGGACCGGAATGGAAATATATGATACCTTAGACGGGTATAGACAACGTTTTACAAATGATGATAAAAATGTTTAATAAAAAGCCGGATTTTTTAAATCCGGCTTTTTAGGTTATTTAACAACGATATTGACTAATTTTTTCGGTACGACAATTGTTTTAACAATTGTTTTTCCTTCAATCAGGTCTTTTATTTTCTGGCTGTTCATTGCAATTTCTTTTAATGAATCATTATCAAGTCCTTCGTCGGCTTCAATTTTATCTTTTACTTTACCGTTTATTTGAACAACCAAAGTAATTGAACTTGCTTTTGCCAGATTTTCGTCGTATTCACACCATTTTTCATCGTGAATAGATGTTTTAGATCCTAATTCTTTCCAGATTTCATCTGCCATAAATACTGTAACAGGTGACATTAATTTGATTAATGAAGTTGCAGCAAAACTGAATACAGCCTTATCTTCATCATTCAATTCTGTCTTTTTACCTTTCCAATCATATATAGCATTTGTTAATTCTCTGTATCTTGAGATTACCGTATTAAATTGGAAATCGTGTGAAATATCATTTGTGATTGATTTTATTGCCATGTGGACTACTCTTACCAAATCGTCATTTTCTTTTGATAATTTTTCAGGCAGTTTGTAATCAAGCGTTATATATTCCTGATTGTTTGAGAACAGTTTCCAAACTCGATTCAAGAATTTGTAACATCCTTCCACACCTGCATCGGACCAGTCGAAATCTCTTGCCGGAGGTGAATCAGACAGAATAAATAATCTTGCCGTATCTGCTCCGTAGTTTTCGAAGATTTCATCAGGGTCTACTGTATTCCCTTTAGATTTTGACATTTTAGAACCGTCTTTTAATACCATACCTTGAGTTAACAAGTTGCTGAACGGTTCATCAAAATCAAGTAAACCTAAATCTCTTAAAGCTTTAGTAAAGAATCTTGAATATAAAAGGTGCAGTATTGCGTGTTCAATACCTCCTACGTATTGATCAACCGGCAGCCATTTATTAACAAGTTCTTTAGAGAACGGCAGGCTTGTATTGTGCGGGTCTGCATATCTCAAATAGTACCAGCTTGAGCATACAAATGTATCCATAGTATCGGTTTCACGTCTTGCATGGCCTCCGCATACCGGACAAATTGTATCCTGGAATGTCGGAGATGTTGTAATAGGTGATTTCCCTACAACAGAAAAATCTACATCCTCAGGAAGTCTGACCGGTAATTGATCTTCCGGTACCGGTTGTATTCCGCATTTGTCACAGTATACTACAGGAATTGGAGCACCCCAGTATCTTTGACGTGAAATCAGCCAGTCACGAAGTCTATATTGGGTTTTAAATTCTCCGTAGCCGTTATCTACAGCTTTTTGTGTAATAGCCTTTTTCGCTTCCGTATTTTTCATTCCGTCAAATTCGTTAGAATTAACCAGAACGCCTTCATCTACGTAAGCAGATTCCGAACAGTCACTAGGATTGTCAGGGTTTTGGATAACAACTTTTATCGGCAGATTATATTTTTTTGCGAAATCATAATCACGTGTATCGTGTGCAGGAACAGCCATTACGGCACCTGTTCCGTATTCCACAAGAGCATAGTCTGCAGTCCAGAGCGGGAATTTTTCACCGGTAAACGGATTGATACAGTGTGTACCTAAAGGAACACCTGTTTTTATTCTCTCTGTTGAAAGTCTTTCGATTTCCGTTAATTTACGTGCGTTTGCTCTATATTCCTCAACAGCCTGTTTATTTTCAGGAGTTGTAAGTTCTTCTATATCCTTATATTCAGGAGCAACAACGAGATAAGTTATCCCGTGAACGGTATCAGGTCTTGTTGTATATACTGGGATTTCAAGATCTTTTTCAACTACTTTGAACTTGAGAATAGCACCTTGAGATTTTCCTATCCAGTTGGCTTGCATTGTTTTAACATTATCGCCCCAGCCTTTTAGTTTATCTAAATCTTTCAAAAGATCTTCTGCATAATCGGTAATTTTGAAGAACCATTGTGACAGATATTTCTTTTCAACAACGCTGTCACATCTCCAGCATTTGCCATCAATAACCTGTTCATTTGCAAGTACTGTTCCGCATTTTTCGCACCAGTTTACCGCAGCTTCTTTTTTATAGGCTAAGCCTTTTTTATAGAGCTGCAAAAATATCCACTGTGTCCATCTGTAATAATCTTCTTTGCAGGTAGTAACTTCTCTGTCCCAATCATAAGATATTCCAAGACGTTTGAGCTGTCCTGTCATATATGCTATATTTTCATCCGTCCATACAGCAGGATTTGCGCCATGCTGCATAGCTGCATTTTCTGCCGGCAGGCCGAAACTGTCCCAGCCTATCGGATGAAGTACGTTGAATCCGTTTAGTTTTTTGAAACGTGCAATGACATCTGTTATTGTATAGTTTCTAACGTGCCCCATGTGAAGTTTCCCGGAAGGATACGGAAACATTGATAGGGCATAGTATTTAGGTTTATCAGAATCGTCCGTTGTTTTAAAAACGTCGTTTTCTTCATAATACTTTTGCCATCTTTTTTCTAATTCTTGAGGAAAATAATTTTCGTTCATTTAAAAACTCCCTTGCTATATATGAAATTATTATATCACAAGGGGGGAATAGGTAAAGTTTATCTAACCGGAGTGTAATTTAAAGTTGAATCTTCATCAATTGCTTCTATTTTAAATATTACCGGTCTTAGTCCGTCATTGCAGCTGCATATTGCAACACCCGGAGTTTTAATCCAGTCATGAAAATAAAAAGGCTCTTTCCCCGCGCCGTGTGAAAGTGCAAACACATACTGATATATAGCTTTCCAGGCTTCATCACAAAAACCTTCCGGTTTTGCATAATCCGCATAATAAACTTGACCTTCTGTGTGCATCGGGCACTTGCCGAAATTATCTACTCCGTATTCTTTTGCCAGATCATCCTGAAAAGTTGTTTTTAATACTGTAATCTTACATTTTTTCATAAAGTTATTGTATCAAAAAGGACTTCTATAAAGAAGTCCTTTTCATTTTTATAAAATTTCCGCATCGGATACAGTATATCCTGTAAGACTGTTTTGTTTAGTTTGTATAACTATAAATATCATTTCTTCATCGTTAGGATTTTCTATATTTCTGATTCCTTCCGGTTTGATTTTTACAACAGAGCCTTCTTTTACTTCAATTTGCTCTCCGTCAATGTCAATAATGCCTTTACCTTTTAAAATGATATAAACTTCTTCATTTTCTTTGTGTTTATGATTGAATGGTACTTTATATCCTTTTGACACTCTATTCATTGAAATTTCACATCCCGTAAGATTAAGTGAATCGTGTAAAAATACTTTTTCTTCAATACTACTTAAATTGCCAAGTTCTAATTTTTCGTAGTTCATAATTGCCTCCTTTTGTTAGATATCGAACTATTTATTTAAAAAATTTTACGTAAAATTATTAAACACTTTTTCAAGAAGAGTTTCCAAAGTTTCTGATTCTTCTTTTGTCAAATTATTGTATAAAATATTGTTTATTTCCTTTGAAATGGTTTCAAAAATAGGTTTAAATTGTTTACCTTTTTCTGTAAGAGAAACAAAAGTAACTCTGTTATCGTTAGGAGATTTTTCTTTTTTTATTAAACCAAGTGAAATAAGCTTATCCACAAGAACAGTAATTGTAGCTTTGGTTCTGTTAATCATTTCCCCGATTTCTTTCATTGTGCATTTTTCATATTTAAAGAGTACCGCCATAATATCACCGTGCGAAGGAACAATTCCAGTTATACCTTCTTCTTCAAGGCGCGCAACAATAAATTTATTTGCCTTTTCTCTTATTTTACCTATTTTTGAAAGTGAATCGTATTTCATATAATTATTATAGTTTGATATCGAACTATTGTCAAGTAGAAAAGGCGGATTGAATTATCCGCCTTTGATTATTATTTAGAAATTCTACCCGGAACAACAACTCCGCCTTTTAGATTCTTTTTATAGAATTCAACGTGCGGTTGAAGAACGCTGTCCAGAACATCCGGTAATTGTTTTCCTGTCATAACAGCTTGAACGATTTCCTGATAAACTGTTGCGTATGCTCTTAATTGAGTCAAAGCGCCGGCAGCAGCAGGAGTAAGTCCGAGAGCGGATGTTTCAACATCTTCTCTGAAGAAAGCACCTGTTACTTCATAAGATTTTGTTAATGCTCCTATATATGCTTCAGCGTTTTCTGAGCATACACCTTTATCAGTCGGAACAGTCAGAGCAAAAACAAGTTTGTTTGCAGGGTTGAAGTGAGCTTCTGCACTATGGTGCATTGCATCCGGAACTTTTGCAACTTGTTTTAGAGTGTCTTTAACTGATTCGTTTTGCATTTGAGCATGCCAGTAAACAGTATTTTCAAACATAGAACCCATATATTGGTGAACAGATGCTTCAATACCGTTAAGTTTTGCATCGGCCCAGAAGATACCTTCTTTAAGAGCATCATTTTCTTCCAAATCTTTTGATAAAGATAATGTAGAAATCTCTTGTGCTGCATTAAGAAGAGAAATCATATCTTCTTTTTTCATGCCGGCATAAATTAGTGTGAATAATGCGTGGTCATCAAAAGCAGAGAAACGACCGCCTACATCATCATGGATGTATAAATCACCGAGCCAGTTTTCTTCGATTGATGTACGTCTTAATTCGCTTTTTTCACTGTTGGCATCAGTTACAGCTATAAAGTGTTTTGCTGCAGATTTTTTAGCATCTTCTTCTGATTGGCCTTGAGATTTGTATGCATCAATAAGCATTTGTTTAACTCTTAAGAAACCATCTTTTGTTTCAAATGTAGAACCTGATTTAGATGCAATCATAAAGTTTGAAGTTGTTACATCGTGATTTAATCTGGTTAAGAATCTTTCCAAACTGATAGAATCAACATCTGAATAAAATTCAACTTTGTCGTGGTTGATATTTAGACCGTTGATACCGAGCATATGTTCTACTGTATGTTTAGAACCGCCGATACCCATAACGCTTAATTTTGTAGCGTTGGTTTGTTTTTTAAAGGTTTCAACCATTTGATAGAGTTCATCAACTCTTTTTAATTGTTCTTTAGGTAAGTTTACCCAGTTTAAGAAATGACCTTGTTTGTTTGCACGTGAAGTTAATTCATCAACAAATTCAGATACTTTTGATGAGTATTTGCTAAAATCAATACCTGAAAAAGTTGTTTTGATTTCTGACATTTTTGTTACCATAATTCCCTCTTTTTCTTTAAGTTACAAGAGTATTTTAATATAAAAGTATTTCTACCGCAAAAAATATTTTTATCGGGTTTATTAAAGTATGTCTTATATGATTGATTTTATAAAAAATAAGCCGTTGAAAAAGTTTCCGGAATATTTATGTTACCGCCATCCAAAGAGTAATGTTTATATGATGGCAAATAAAGACGGCAAACTTGTCGGACGTATGGTTGCAATGCCTGAGTATATATCAAACGGAATGGTTTATAATCCAAATAAAGGTGATTATTTTTCTTTATATATAAAACGAATTTTTATCGAGAAAGAATTTCGTGGAAAAGGAGCCGGCAAGGCTTTTTTAAATATAGCAGCAAAGGACAGTTATGATAGAAATTGCAAAGGAAATGTTCATTTGATTGCATTGGCTTTAGAAACAGGTAGTCCGCCTCCGCAACCGTTTTATCGAAAATTTGGATTTGATTCACAGAATAAAACCCATATGAAAGCAGTAGATGAGTTTATAAAAAACGGGACACCGCTTCCTAAATATCGCTGGAGTACAGCAATGTATTTCCCCGGAGATAATAAATAAACTTGAAATAAAATTTTGATTTGGTAGGATAGATTGGGTAATGGATTTCGTTATTTGAGCGGAGCCGTTATCATAAAATTTAATAGACCTAATAAGCGCGTGTAGCCCAGTTGGATAGAGCGTTTGGCTACGAACCAAAAGGTCGGGGGTTCGAATCCCTCCACGCGTGAATAAAACAGAGATAGATTTTTTCTATCTCTGTTTTATTTAGGTGTGTATAGGGATGAGGACCAAACTAAGCGTTAGCTTAGTTCCGGGTTCGAGCGGATTTCCGTACGGACGATGCAGCAAAGCTGCTAGTCCGGATAGCGAACAGATTGAGCCGTCAGGAGTGAAACTCCGTAGGCGAAACTCTGAGAGCTTGGAGGAAATCCAAGACAATCCCTCCACGCGTGTTTTTAAACTCTCATTTGAGAGTTTTTTTATGGGATTCTCACCCCGGTATGCTGTCGCATACGGAGGTTCTACCTCTCGCAAAACAATCCTGTGAATTGTTTTGCTCGGCAGAGTCTCCACGCGTGAATAAAACAGAGATAGATTTTTTCTATCTCTGTTTTATTTAGGTGAGTATAGGGATGAGGACCAAACTAAGCGTTAGCTTAGTTCCGGGTTCGAGCGGATTTCCGTACGGACGACGCAGCAAAGCTGCTAGTCCGGATAGCGAACAGATTGAGCCGTCAGGAGTGAAACTCCGTAGGCGAAACTCTGAGAGCTTGGAGGAAATCCAAGACAATCCCTCTATACTTTAACGTCCAGTTTGTTACACTAATAATAAACTGTCAGTTGGGCATACTTGCCCAACAACACTAAATATTAGCCGTCGGAAGTTGTTTGGTTATACCAAAATCAAACTGGACGAAAACGGACTTTATTAGGACATAAAGTTACAAAGAATATTTTGAAATTAGGCTGAAACTAAACAAAAATCAAAGAAAATTCCAATTTCCAATAATGTCCAGTTTTATCGTTGGGCAGGTATGCCCAACCTACAAGCTATTCGAAGAGTAAGTCATGCATTGCCTGACCTACAGACTATTTTAATTAATATAATATTGATTGCTTTTTAATCATTTGAATCCACTGTTCAAGAGAGGCTTCATTCAAATACATATTCGGAGAAAAATCAACTAATGGCGCTCCACCATTTTTGTAATAATCATTCAAAAAGTGTTCCAATGTCGCTGACCAATTGATTACGACTTTTTTGTCATTATCACGTTCAAGAAAGATATATTTTGAATTCTCACGTGGAGATTTTTGATTTAAACTTGAAAATTCTTGTAAAATTTTTATTGAATCTTCAACAGGTCTTTTCGCATCAGGGAGTCTGTATCCCATTGAATAATGGAATGGGAAAGAATTCCCTTCTGCGACAATACAAACATTGCCCAAACCGTTTTGCAGCATTCTTTCTACTCGTAATTGATGCATTCTTGTTCCGATTCCGCCATACTCTTTATTGCCCTTTGCTTTCATATAAGATGAGATTTTTTCGCAAAGTTCCCCGTCTATAAATACCCCTTCAAATTTTGGGCTTATCATTTCCTGTTCTGTATCTATATAAAAATATGTATCACCTACAACTCTATAATTTTTATTTTTAATATTTATTTCCCCGTTAGTATCTGGAACCATAAGATAGTATTTTTCCATATTCGGAACATCTTCTTCAACTCTTGCAATATATGCGTTTACAGGTTTATTTGTCTTTTTATCAATCAGAGTTGTTATCCTTAAGCCACTTTCATCTAAGTTAGTTTTAGGTGTGAATTCAGGTGAGAGTAGTTTTTTAAAAGTCTTAGAACTAATTCCTTGAAAATTCTCTTTTAATAAGCTAACTTCAACCGTATCTGCTGCCGGCTGACGTACAAGGTCAACTTTTTTAAAATTGAACATTCTTTTAGTCGCAGGGATAATAATATCTTTAAATATATTTGTCTTTATTCCGTTTATTTTCATATTTGAATTCCTAATATATTTTAAACCCTGTAAATATAAATTTTGCTAATTAAAAAATCAAGTTTGTAGCTTGGATTTTCCCCAAACACAAAGTGTCCGAAAATAATCAAACCATGTGTAACAAGTAATCATACCATGTGTTCTTTTACACCCTCCACGCGTGTTAAGTTTCAAAGGATTTAATTAAAGGTCATGTCCATTCTGTGTCCATTTATTAAATCCTTTTGTTTGTTTGATATTGTATTCTTAAACTGGTCGCAATCGGACTTTATTAGGACATAAAATCACAAAGAATATTTTAAATCAGACTAAAAGCTTCAAGAATCAAAAGTATTTTGAAGTCCGATTAAAGTCCTATTTTATTGTTAGGCTGAAAGCCCAACCTTGCTTAGCGATTTTTTCTTTTTTAATATAGAAAAAAGGGACAGAGACTTAGTCCGACCTGGTTTATACA
>CALUXY010000052.1 GCA_944324855.1 Candidatus Gastranaerophilales bacterium
CCGTTTGAGGTTTCGCTGCCGGTTTAACTTGTTGTTTAACAGGTGCTGCTTGCGGTTTTACAGCAGGTTTGGCAGGCGCCGTTTGAGGTTTCGCTGCCGGTTTAACTTGTTGTTTAACAGGTGCTGTTTGCGGTTTTACAGCAGGTTTGGCAGGCGCAGTTTTGGGGACTATAGGATTTCCCCCGGGGATTACAACAGGTTTAACTGTTGGATTTGCGGCAGCTTTATGTGTTGTTTCTGCAGTCTTTGCAATTGTTTTTGCCGGTACTTTCTGTGCCGTTGTTTGAGTTTTTTGAGGAACAGGATGAGATACAGCTTTTACTGCCGCACTCATTGTTTGAGTTGTTGATGCCGATATATTTAACGGCTGCAGAGCCGTAATAGTAATTTTGGTATAAGCTTTACAATCGGCAGAAATTCCAGGCTGTGTTTTAATAGATACCCCGCTTATAACTCCCGATAAGTTATCAAGTATCGGCTTTCCGCACATTGAATTCTGTGTTTCGGGAAGTAATATTGTATACTGGTTATTAGCTTTTTTATTAACATACACAGGGCAAGCATAAGGTTTAGAGGTCACAATAGTCACCTTCACATTGTTAGAGGAATCCTTTACCAGCTTCAAATTAATTACGCTGTTCTTAAACTCATCCCCAAACACCGGATTAAGTGTTACTAATGCGGCACATATAATTAACGCTTTTTTTGCTAACTTACACATCATGTCACAACTATTTTAACACAATATATATAAATATGTACAATTGTAAATATTTTTTGAACGATTGAAATTCAAAAAAATAAAAAAACTTTATAAAAAAGTAACCGAAAGAAAGGAGCTGATTTTTTGAGTATTACGTTTAAATATTACGATTCCGGTTAACGAATCGAATTTGGATTTAGAGGCTACACAAGACTGAGGAGATAAACGTTTAAATAAAAAAATAAAAGATTAAATTAACAATCTTTGGGAGCAATGTTATGAGTACAATTTCACAATACACATTTCAAAAGAATTTCAATAATGCGGATTACCTGACAAAAAACCAGGCAACACAATACGGTGTAACAAATACTGAATTTGCTGCCGGTGATACAGACGGTGACAGACAATTAAGTATTGAAGAAATTATTGCAAATGAAGATATTTGTGATGCACTAATAGCTCAGATAAATAACGCAGCAAAAACAGTTGCTCCAAAAGAAACAGAAGAAACACCTCAAGCAGGAGCAAACGTTTCCTATGAGGCATAATAATATAAAAATATAGGTTTAATTAAGACGTATCATTAAGTTGATGCGTCTTAATTTTTTATTGTATAATTTTCTTATGGCAATATATTTCTTTTATGGGGATGAAGATTATTTAATCGACGAAGAATTAAAGAGTTATAGAAGTAAACTCGATAGCAATTTTTCTGCCATGAATTATACTGTTTATGACAACCCGTCATATCCGGATTTAATTGCAGCCTTAAGAACTCAGCCGATGATGTTTGGAAAACTTATGATTGTCATAAACTGCGATAAACTTCTTTCATCATCACTTGAAGATTCTCAAATAAAAGAGATTGAATCCGCACTTGAAGGCAACACTGAAAACCTTGATATATTTTTTATTTCAAAATACCCTAGAAACGAAGGGAAGAAACCTGATTCAAGAAAAAAAATCTACAAAGTTATTTCAAAATACAACACAAAAGAATTTCCGACAATTAAAACTTATAAAACAGCAGAATTAATTAATTGGATTAATAAAGAAGCTAAAAAACACAGTATAACACTTGATAATAATGCTGCCAATATACTTATAGAACAAATAGGCAATAACCTTAGAGAATTTGCAATAGAGTTAGAAAAACTTGCGCTGCTGGCATATCCTGAGAAAAAAATCACATCAGATATGGTAAAAAAAATATGCATATCAAATCAAGATTTATTCAATTTTACCGACTATATTATGAAAAATGACAAAGGGAAAGCCCTAAAAGAATTACAGTTACTTCTTGATAAAAAGCATCCGCTTGAAATTCTTGCCGCAACCCAAACAATGCTCAGAAAATGGATACTAATAAAACTTAAATCTTCAACAATGCCGCCGTCAGAAATTTCAAGACTTGTCGGTCAGCACGAGTTTGTTGTGAAACAGACGATTCAAAAGCTAAAAAATACACTGCTTAAAAATCTTGTACATCTGAAAGAATCTTTAACAGATGCGGAATATAAGATAAAATCCGGAGCTTCATTAGATATAATATCAGAGGTGGAAAATGCTATTATCAGATAAATATCCATTTTTAACAAACTATTTTGAAAAAGGTATAAATAACAAGCTTAATAATAAAGGAGTTCCGATTGCACACAGCCTGCTATTCTGGGGCAGCGACCTTGAATCTCAATACATAATTGCAAAAGAAATCGCAAGACTTCTAAACTGTACCGGAGATCATTCGGATAACTGCCAATGTCTCAATTGTAAATGGATTAGAGAGAACCAGCACCCTGCAGTACTCACTATAACAAGAATGGATAACAAACCTGCGGATGATGAAACAAAGACCGTTATATCAATTAAACAGGCTGATATGATAAAAAACTCGTTAATGACCTCATCAGAATTCTATAGAGTTTTTATATTCTGTGATAAAGATGAAGAAGGAAATATTAAAGGGCTTAATCCGCAAAACTTTCAGGAAGAAACAGCAAATTCAATGCTAAAAATAATAGAAGAACCCAATGACAGAATTATGTTTATTTTCCTTACATCAAATAAGGAAGATATAATCTCTACAATTATCTCACGCTCTCAATGTTTTAATATTTCTAAAACCGAAAAAAATGATTTCAGATGGGATTCTATAACCAATATTTTCACAAATTATTGGGAGTTCAAACGCGAAAACACATTTGACATTGCACAAAACCTGTTTGAAACCTCAAAAGAATTTACGCCTGATAAAATATTAGAGGATATACAAAACTATATTTTATCTATTCTTAAAGCTAATCCAAATCAAACATCATTTATTGAAGATATTAAACAGGTTGAAATTGCTAAAAAAGAAATAGAACTCGGCATGTCACCTCAAAATGTATTTGAAAATATGTGCTTAAAACTTATTAAATAAAAAAAAGACTGTCAAAGACAGTCTACAACTATTACAATTTCATATAGACATTTATTTTTCTTATCCGGAAATAATATTTACTGCCGGAATAAGCATAAAACGATAAAAATTCTTATAATATCCCTTTGGTTTACTAACCTTACTTTAATAGTATATACCCTTGAGATATCTTTTGTCTATCAGATAAATATGCATTGTTACAAAACTTTATAAACCAGCATAGTCCCATCAGGAGTATTAATTTGGGATGCACAGAGACATTCAGTCAATTGTTTTGCAGCCTTAATAAGCCAGCTATCCGCACGAAACTGCGGATAACTGTTTTTATTAAGATATTTTTTTGCCCGGCGGGAGTTTCGTTGAAGCCATTTATCCAGAATATTAATTGCATTTTTAATCAATATCACTCCAAAACGCTTATTAAGGCGTTCCAGTTGTTCTTTTGTCAGGTGAACATTAACTGCATTTTCCATTTTTATACAATTTTCCAATGATAATTTTTTACGCCCGGAAACTTTTGTACAATTTCTATTTTTAGACAAATATTCTTTGACTAAAATTCTATCGCTCCAAAAATACTTTTCATTTCGATTAAGAAGCTTGTATCCGTCATCACTGGTGATTTGTATACAGCAATCAATAAACTGTTCAAGTTTTTTGCGTGAAGTCTTCATCTCTGCTGCAAGCCGTCCTAATTCAGAAAACTCCAGCATATGGTTAGGCTTCATTTTTAATTCGCTCATTAATTCTAAGTAATACCCAAGCCCTGCATAACCAAATTTCTTTTGTAATACAGGTAAAATATTAACATCAATTTCTTTCATTAGCGCAAACTCCAAACAATCCTATTAACTTAAATAATCTTTACCTTATTTAATACCGATGACAATACATCTAATGATATAGCCTGTTTTAGAATTATGAATGCGATTTCTTCTGCCTGCTTATCAGTTATAATATAGTTTTCTTTCTCAAGGCAATTCAAAACAATCCAGGGTTTAAGTCTTTCTGTAATAATAAATAATACCTTCTTATCACTTGCAGATACACGTTTTTTGAACAAATCTTTAATAAGATTCATAATAACTCCTCCTCATATTTATAATAAGCATCTTTACAAATTTATATTTACATGTTTAAATGTAAGATATAAATTAACATTTATATATCAATTGTAATATATTATTTTACATGTGTCAATATGTAAATTACTAAGGTGACTATCATGAAATTAAAAAATCTAACTACACTTTTATCAAATGCACTTGGAACACATATAAATCAATCCATGCTTGCAACAAGTCTTGGAATTACAAGACAAACTATAAGCAATCGTATAAAAAATGACAGTGAATTAACCGTTTCAGAACTTGCAAAAGTTGAAAAGTATTTTAATGTAAATATTACTAATCAAGCAAAAGGTTTATCATCTTCGGACGTTCTTATTGATTATTATCCGGATGTTTTTGCAAGCTGCGGAAACGGTGCAATTGTATTTTCGGAAGAAAAAGAAGTTTTTTCAATTCCGCAAAAAATGTTTAACAATTATTCCCGCAGCAAAAAATATTCTATGATTCATTCCAGAGGAGACAGCATGACTCCGTTTATATGTGATGATGATAAAATCATAGTCGAACACTCTGACGGAGAACAGATTATTGATAATAAAGTATATGTTTTTTGCTACAAAAACGAGTTTTTCGTAAAAAGATTATCTAAAAATGTTGACGAAGTGATTATCAAATCAGATAATCCATCATACAGTACACGTATTATTAAAGAAGATGATTTGAACGAACTATTCATCCTCGGTATGGTAGTCGGAATAATAAGAACGGTATAAATACATGCCTTATATTGAATTTTCTGACAAAGGAATAACTTTAAACATCAAAGTAATACCTAATTCAAGTAAAAATGAATTAATAAAAGAACCTGACAGGCTGCGGCTAAAAATAACTGCACCTCCTGTCGACAATAAGGCAAATAAATTTGTTATTGAGTACCTGTCAAAATTCTTTAAAATCCCTAAAACCTCCATACAAATAATACGCGGAACGACATCTAGAGAAAAAACAATACTACTTGTTATAACCGAAAAAGATAAACGAGATTTTATTAAAGAGTTATTAGATTCCAAATAGCTTAATTTTCTTGCAATCAATACGTGATAATAATATAATACTCTTATGGAATGTCCAAGATGTAATAATGAAGTTAGCGAACATGATAAAGTTTGTCCGCATTGTAAGAAGGTATTATTATTAGAATGCCCTATTTGCCACAAACTTAGCCGTACACCTCTATGTCCGGAATGCGGTTTTGTTATAATCAGCAAATGCCACAACTGCGGTCAAATAAACCAGACAATAAAAGGCGTATGTAAAAAATGCGGATTCAGTACTTATAAAAGTATCTCAATGAACGAAGCAGAAACAGAGGAATTTGCATGTCTCGCAATTACTTTTCCAAACCTTGAAGAACTACGGCCGGCGCTAAAAAATAAACAAATATTTAATAAGTTCTATAAAAAGCTTAAAGCCTTTATTTTTAATTACGGAAAGCAGCAGGATAACAGAGTTCAACTAATTGATAATAACTTTATTATCAAATATTATAAAGAATTTTCAATGTCCAGTTCTGTCAATAAAGCAGTAAAATCAGCCATTGAACTAATGAATAAAGTAGCCGAAATCAGTTACAAATTCAAAAAGTCCAAAGGCATTAAAATGGCCTGTAAAATGACGATTCTTAAAAGAACACTGGAAAACGATAACGAATCATTCAATACAGGTTTGAATATAAAACTTATTAATACGGATGCTAAAAAAGAAGATTATGCAGACGGTCTGCAGTTAATTACAGATCAGTATATTAACAGTATCATTTCCCGTCAATATAAACTAGAGATGATATATTCATCTCAGGTTAACGATGAATTACTGGAATTCTATGAGTTCCCCATAAAAGAACAATTAACACCTATTGTCGAAGATGAACCAAAAGATAAACAAAATATTTTAACAAAACCAAAAGAACTCCCTAAAATCACTGATTTAACAGAAGAGCAGGTTGAAGTCGACTTATATTCAAATAAAGCTATTGATATACAAACAAAATGTGAATTTTTATCAATTCCGGGTATAGACGTACCTGAAAAAATTAGAGAATTTTTGTCGGAAAAGAACGTATTTATCACTTTAAAATCAAAACCCCGTCTTGGACTCAGCTCGGCATCAATTATGCAGGCGATAACATCAGTTAACCCCCAAATATTACATGTTGTATGTTCCGAAGGTTTCGTATACGATCCGTACGCTTGTTTTAAAGAGCTGATTGCATATTATCTTGGCTTTGACACTAAACTTGCGAATTTAGACGTAAATACTCAAAATAAACTAAATACATTTGATAAAGATGAATTTTTATACAAGCTTTTAATCCATAAACCGCTTGAAAATATTGAACCGCAAGATGCATTAAAACAGTATATGGAAATTTTCTATGCGTTCATTGAATCACAAAAAGGTTCTGTTATATTTATTGAAAACTTCGACCTTATTGATGAAACCTCTTTGGAAATATTTATAAGTATGATAGAAAATTTTGAAAACATGGGGATTTCATTTGTAGTAACCGTGCCTGATACATATCTTGCACATAAAGAAATTAATGAATTATTATACTTGGATGCTTATAAAGAAATAACTATTGCAAAAACAGACTTTGAACGGCTTGTAGAAACAATTCCGGAAGATATTTCTGAAATACAGGATTCTTTTTATTTTCAAAAGATAAAAGACCAGTTCTTTGGCGGTACATTATATTTTCAACATGCAATGCAGTATTTGAGAGATACAAACGTATTTATATCCCATGAAAACAAATTGATAATTAATTCCGAAAAAACGATTATATTTCCGTCCTCGCTGGAACAATTATTAGTTAAACGTTTTGAATCATTAGAAGAAAATGAATGTTATATTCTGGCATACGCATCATTCCTCGGAAACAACATGGTTATTGGAATATTAAACGATTTAGGTATAGAAAAGCTTGGAGATGCCATAAAATCGCTTTGCGATAAAAAATTCATAACGATAAATAATTATATTATAGAAGTTCAGAATTACCGTTTATTACAGAAATGTATCAAAGACTTCCTTGCAGAAGACGTTATTAAACTTCTTACGCAAAATATTTTTGACAAATTACATGCTAAAACGCTTGCAGTTATTAAATCTCTCGGACTTATCACAGAATCCCAGATGACAATTTATAATCTTTCTGAATATGCCTTAAGTCACGGTGATTTTAACGCATATTTAAGAAACTGTAAAAGATTTTTAAATATGATAGAAGGTATTCCGAAAAAGAATTTGCTTGATGAAGTTAAAGATGCTAAAGATAACATTTACAGAACATTAAGTAAATATCTGAATAAATACCCGTCACATAAAATATACGCAATATCAAAAGTTATATTTGATGAATGCATGCGCCGTAAAAACGACTTAATGATTATGAATACATCATCATTAATGCTTGATTCTGCCCTTATGGGAGAAAACTATATTCTGGCGCAACAGAGCCTTCATCACGTTCTAATCCGTATGCTTAATCCGGCACTGGCGGAAGCTGCAGGCGGAAATGTTAAATCAAAATATTTCTTCTATTCTTGTATTAATGTCAAGATTTTATTCCATGCGGGGAAATTCCAACAATGTATTGAAGTACTTGATAAAATTATTGCATCAATCAATCAGGAATTATTTATACAATTAGGACAGAGCAACGTATCTAAAGATGCATTTGTAAATTATTTCATGACCATTCTTGTTTATGGAGCACTTGCAAGAGTTATTGTTTGTGATACCTCATTAGACAAATTCTTTGACAAAATTAATTATATGTTTTCTCAGGATATTCCGGGTAAAAAAGCAATTTTACAACTGCAGCAGCTTTTACACAACGAAGAATTTGAATTTAATGAAAATGAAATTGAGCCGGATAATATATCACAACTGATAGGAACATTTGTTGGAGCCTGGAAAAAGTTTGACGGAGATTACAATGTATTTGCACAAAATATTTACAAAGTTAAACTAATGGCACGAGCAATGAAAGAATCATTCTGGAGCCTATTGTGTGATTTACTCATTGGTTATTGTTACCAAAAACTAGACTCTGATATCAAAGCAAACGTTATATTTACAGATGTGTCATCAATTGCACAAAAATCAGGCATGGGATTTCTCACAATACTTGCCTGCTGGTTTATTGCGAACTTAAAATATGATTTGCACGAATATGATAAAGCCGCAAAATTAATCGGAGATAATATTGTTATTATTACTCGTATTAATACTGATGATAAACTAATTTCTATTCTATCTTATATACTTCAAATAAATATAATTGTGGCACAAAGTGCATTAGATACAGATCTTGAACCTATTTTATACAAAGTAAATTATGGATGCGAAAGATACAATCTTAAATATTTGGAATCAATGCTTACTGATTATGAAGATTATATTAATCGCTATAAAGAAGCTGTCGCCGCAAAACAAGCAGCCGCAAACAATGTATCTTCTGATGATAACAGCCCGACAGAAGAGCAAGAGCAGGCAGAAACTCAAGCATCTGATACAGTTCAGCAAGAGCCTGCCAATAATAATACTGAAGCTTAAAGGAGAAATAAACTATGAAAATTTTATTTGCCGCAGCAGAAGTTGCACCTTTTTCTAAAGCCGGAGGGCTATCGGATGTGGTAGGCAGTCTGCCTAAATATCTGGAAAAAGATGCAGAAATAGCAATTTTTACTCCTTTGCACGGCTGTATTGATAAAGAAAAGTACGGAATAAAAGAACTTGAAAATTCTGAGATGTGGATAACTTTTTGTACATCACCTCAAAAATTCAAACTCCACATGTGCAAACTTCCGGATACCAATATCAACGTATTTTTTGTCCAAAACGACTGGTATTTCACTCCGTTTCATGAAGTTTACCCGAAATGGATGGATCCTGAGTATGAACACGAACGTTATATAGCATTTTCTCTGGCTACACTTGAATATGCAAAACAGTTGAATTTCAGAGCGGATATTATACACTCAAACGACTGGCATACCGCAATGATTCCTTTATATATAAAAGCAAATTACAAGTATGATGAATTTTGGAACAGAGCAAAAAATGTATTTGAAATACACAATCTCGCATATCAAGGGGAATGGTTTGAAAGCGTTTTAGACTTCTCAAACATGAGAAAAGATATCGTATTCAACGAATGGGGATGCGAACATTACGGAAAAGTTAACTGGATGAAAGGTGCAATCAATTATTCCGATAGAATAGTTGTTGTATCACCACGTTACGCACAAGAGATTTTAACCGGAGAATTCGGAGAAGGAATGGATTATACCCTAAGAGGCAAAACTGATAGAATTGTCGGAATACTAAACGGAATCGATTACAAAGTATTTAACCCGAAAACAGATAAGAACCTGGTTAAAAATTACGATGTAAATTCGCTTGAAAATAAAGAAGAAAATAAAAAGAAAATACTGGAATATTTCGGGCTTCCGTATAATCCAAACAGACCGCTTATTGCATTAATATCAAGACTCGTACCGCAAAAAGGAATTGATTTAATCAGACAGGCAGAAAATGACTTACGCGGAATGGATGCCGATTTCATATTCTTAGGCTCCGGCGATTACGATTACGAAAATCTGTTTATCTGGTTATCAAACAATACATCAAACATCAGAGCTTATGTCGGATACAGAGGAGATTTAGCAAACCAAATTTATGCAGGAAGTGATTTCTTTTTAATGCCTTCTAAATTTGAGCCTTGCGGCTTAAGCCAATTAATCGCAATGCGATATGGTTCATTGCCGATTGTAAGAGCAACCGGCGGACTGGAAGATACGGTAACAGGTTATCCGCTTGATAATTCTACAGGATTTAAATTCTGGCGTTACGACGGCTGGGATATGAAAGAAGCTATCAACTGTGCATTAAATGTTTACAAAGATAAGTTTACATTCAATGCAATGAGAAAATCGGCAATGAATACAGACTTCAGCTGGAAAAAAAGCTCGGAACAATACTTGCAAATGTACAGGGAGCTGTTAAATTAAGTGGAAGAACTCTCATTAAGAAATTACGCACACATAGGCGATGCGGTCTGGGAACTCTTTATCAGAGAATACACCGTTTATAAAACGCAAAATGCAAAACTGCTGCATAAACTGACAACAGAAATGGTAAGAGCAAGTTATCAGGCAGAATTACTTCAATTAATACATGATGAATTGACTGATGATGAAAAAGACTTTGCAAGAAGAGCCAGAAACACATCTATCCCTATAGGCAGGCGAAATAATCAAAATGAATACCGGCATGCAACCGCCTTTGAGGCACTAATCGGATTCTGGTATTTACACAACAAAACCAGACTGGATTATTTCTTCAACAAATTTAGAGGAATGATTGAATAATCTTATTCTATCGCCCCTTCACCGGTTTCCAGCCATTCTTTCTTAATAAGATAAGGAAGCATATAGAATGAACCGCATATTACCGTTAAAACATCATCCGAAAATTCAATCTCATCTATTGAATTTAATTTTTTAGAGAAATATATACAGGTATCCTGCAACGTTTCAACCGGACAGGCATGTTCTGAATCAAATTGATAGAAATAAATTTCAGGCGGATTATCTTCATAACGGTCGAAATTAAACAATACATCAACCATTTTTCTAAAATCTTTTGTTTTTAAACACCCGAAAATAAATCTTCGTTTCATATCAGGGAAATATATATCAAGATTTTCGGCTAAGGCTTTTATCCCATTAGGATTATGCGAGCCGTCAACCAAAAGATTTTTATCCTTGATATATTGGAAACGACAAATATGATGCACTCTCATTAAGCCTTTAATAATTGTATTATCATCTATATTTTTAAACAATAACCTGATAGCCGCCAGGGCAAGTGCCAGATTTTCCTGCTGATGCAAACCTTTTAAAGAAAGTGATTTAAAGAATACAGGTTCAACATAAGGAGTTGTCAAGACGAATAAAGAGTTCAATTCGTCTGCACGATTCTTTATTGCTTCAAAACCTTCCAAGGTAATAACAGGACATTCAGGTTTTATTATTCCTGCTTTTTCATAAGCAATTTTATCCTTTGTATCACCAAGTCTTTCGGTATGGTCTAAATCAATATGAGTAATTATAGAACACAGGTTTTTTGAAACGACATTTGTTGCATCCAGCCGGCCGCCAAGTCCTGTTTCTAATACAGCAATATCAATTTCTTTATCTGCAAAATAATTGAACATTGCAACAGTTAAAATCTCAAATTCAGTAAGATGTATCTCTTTTGAATCAGCTTTTTCAATAACGGTCGTAATATAATCCGCAAAATCCTCTTGAGATATATCTGCACCATCTATTTTAATTCTTTCTGTATACTCAAAAATATGCGGACTTGTATACAGTCCTGTTTTATATCCTGCAGCTGTTAATATAGCACTCAAAATTGCCGCTACAGACCCTTTACCGTTAGTTCCGGCAACTTGTATACATTTAATCTTCTCCTGCGGATTATCAAAAAGAGCCAGAACTTCTTTTGTTCTGTCTAAACCTAAATCTACAAAAAACTTACCTTTTGAAGTAAGTAGTTTTACTGCATCATCGTATTTACTCATAGTTAATGTTTCTCTAATGTAACTTCCCATCCGTTATTATTCTCCATATTGCTTTGAGGCATTTCATCAGAAGCTGTTTGATTACCTCTTACATCAACGCCTGATATATATTCATCTTCCTCATGTTTTTGCACAAACGGAATTCTAAACCCGAAGGTTGCACCTTCTCCAAGTTTTGATTGAACAAATACCTGACCGTTATGATGTTTTTCAATTGCAATTTTTACAAGATGGAGACCAAGACCTGTACCTTTAACGGTATGTGTATCATTTTCTACACGGAAGAATCTGTCAAACACTTTCTTTTGATATTCTTCTGCAATACC
>CALUXY010000053.1 GCA_944324855.1 Candidatus Gastranaerophilales bacterium
ACTGTGTAGTAAAAAATTAGGTGAAAATGAATAAACTTTGTAACAATTTTTGTCATCGAATTACGTAACATATACAAGAATGACCCGAAATATTTTCTCCATTTACACCATTTATATGCACATTGCTATTACTTAAACCTATACGATTTGCACGTGTAGCGGTTGTAGTTGTGGTAGTTATTCCCCCTCCGTTTACCCCTCCATTTCCCCCTGCAGGCTGACCCTCAAAAAGGTTTATGCCGTTGAAGTTCGTTGTATTTCGTATCTGTTCTATCTGTTCTATTATCTCATCCGCTTCAGCCTGCATTGCTGCACGGGAATCGTCTCCATACACCTCATTACCTGCCTGCTCCGCCAAATCTCTCAATCTCTGAAGAAGTGTCATTATATTATCCAATGCACTCTCTGCTGTCTGCAATAACGATATACCCTGCTCTGTGTTCTGCTGTACCATAAGCATTGATGAAATTTTTGTGTTCAAATCCGTTGCTATCGAATATCCTGCTGCATCGTCTTTTGCACGGTTTATTTTATAACCCGTAGTCATTCGCTTTATCGAATTATTCAATCCGATTGTATTCTTGTCCAAAGTATTCTCAAGGATTAAATTCCCTATGTCGGTACCGATACTTATCATGCGGCACCTCGGTTTGATGAGTGAGGAGTGAGGAGTGAGGAGTGAATAGGGGTAAATGATTGGGCTGAAATTAAGTTGCCACACTGGTAAGAACCTGAAGGGGTAAATGTTTTTTCGGATATTAATATTATATAACTGATACCCATCCCAGCCTTCCCTAAACAGGGAAGGAGTACTAACGGTAGACTTAAGTCTACCCTATCTACTCCCCATCCCGGCCTTCCCCAAGCCGGGGAAGGAAAATGTTCGTCTGAGTCTATTGTTAGGCAAGGATACCCAATACCGCCCTCACCCAAATTTCTAAGTTCACTTTTGTTCACTAAGAAATTCTGACCTCTCCACAAATGGGCGAGGTTAGATATACCAACATCATACCCTGCAAAACCTGTTATATCACTAGATTTGCCCCACCCCCGAGCGCAAACGTACACTATAGTTTGATTTACAAGCATATCAGACAATTTATTCACAATCCCTTGTGCTAAAATCATCATTATTTATATCCCTAGGTTTATTTTGTTTAGTGATAGCAGGTGTACATTTTTATTATAGAACATGTATATATTTTGCGCAACTCAATAAGCAAAAAATTTACATTTATTCGTTAACATCCCGTAACACATGCTCTTGTCGAAAAAGCATGTTTATACTACGATATCAATTGGTTACACTGGTTCGATAGGGAAAACCCTAGTCTTTACACAAAGATGGAACAGGTAGCCCGTAGTAAAACACATTAATTATAAGGAGAAAATGCTATGGCAGTAGCATCAATGATTGAATTATTAGAAGCAGGCGTTCACTTCGGACACCAAACACAACACTGGAACCCAAAAATGAAACAATACATTTACGGGGCAAGAAACGGTATTTATGTATTAGATTTAAGAAAAACAACTGATTTATTAGATAAAGCTTACGAAGTTGTTAGAGATTATGCCGCAAGAAACAAAAATATCTTGTTTGTTGGTACTAAAAAACAAGCTTCAGAAGTTGTTACAGAAGAAGCAAAAAGAGCAGGTGCTTACTATATCAACAGAAGATGGTTAGGCGGTATGTTAACTAACTTTGAAACAATCAGAACAAGAGTTAACAAATTAAGAGAATTAGAAGACTTTGTTTCAAGCGGTCACGTTGAAAAATTACCTAAAAAAGAACAAGCTCAAATCGCAAGACAAGTTGCAAAATTAAGCAGAACGTTAGGCGGGATCAAAGAAATGAGAGGTCTTCCTGATTTAATTTTCGTTGTTGACCAAAAGAAAGAAGCTATCGCTATTGCAGAAGCTAACAAATTAAACATTCCTATTATCTGTTTAGCAGATACAAATGCTGATCCGGAAGGTATTGATTACATCATTCCTGGTAATGATGATGCCATTCGTTCAGTGAAATTAATTACTTCTAAATTGGCTGATGCAGTTATTGAAGGCAGACAATTAAAAGAAGCTAAGGCTAACACAGGCAAAATTGAATCTATCAAAGCTGAAGATGCAGGAGTAACAGAAGAAGTAA
Source organism: Candidatus Gastranaerophilales bacterium (assembly GCA_944324855.1). GTDB lineage: Bacteria > Cyanobacteriota > Vampirovibrionia > Gastranaerophilales > Gastranaerophilaceae > UMGS1585. Next base: position 2,150 of record CALUXY010000053.1, read on the forward strand.
AAGCTGAAGAACCTGCTAATGTATAATGTTTAACTAAAAGAGCGAGGTTCGCCTCGTTCTTTTTTCATAAATATATAAGGAGAAAGAATAAATGAACGTTACAGCTACAATGGTTAAAGAACTTCGTGATAAAACCGGTGCAGGCATGATGGATGCTAAAAAAGCATTGGTAGAAGTAGACGGCGATATGGAAAAAGCAATGGAAGTACTTCGTCAAAAAGGTATTGCTTCTGCTGAAAAGAAAATGGGCAGAATCGCTGCAGAAGGAAGAGTTGAATCTTACGTTGATGACTCTTGCGGTGCAGTTATTGAAGTAAACTGCGAAACAGATTTCGTTGCTAAAAACCAAGAATTCATCGATTTAGCAAAAGGTTTAGCAGAACTTGTTGCCAAAATGAATCCTGCAGATGTTGCTGCATTAGAAGCTCTTACCTGCCCTAAATGCGGTAAAGTAATTGCTGATGTATTAAAAGAAAAAATCGCTTCTATCGGTGAAAAAATCACTATCAGAAGATTTGCCCGCTACGAAGGCAACGTTGCTTCTTATATCCACAACGGTAAAATCGGAGTTCTTCTTGATACAACAGCAAAAGATGCTGAATTAACAAAAGATATTTGTTTACATATCGCATCTTGTGCTCCTGAATTCGTTTCAAGAGCCAGCATTCCTCAAGAAGTAATCGCTCACGAAACTGAAATCGAAATGGGTAAAGAAGATTTGGCTAAAAAACCTGAAGCGATAAGAGCAAAAATTGTTGAAGGACGTGTTAACAAACTAATGGCTCAAAAATGTTTACTAGAACAACCGTTCGTTAAAAATCCGGATGTTACTATTGAACAACTAATTTCAGGAAAACTTGATATCGTTAAGTTTGAAAGATTCGTTCTTGGTGAAGGACTTGAAAAACGTAACGACAACTTCGCAGATGAAGTAATGAGCCAAATACAAAAATAAAAATTAATTTAAAATAAAAAATAAAGTCGTATGAATAATATCATACGGCTTTATTTTTTTATACTAATACCCTCTTACATAAATAAAACTTTTATTTGGGCTCTCCCTGTGCTAAAATATTTTCTATGGAAGCGATTAAGAATTTTCTTAAAAAGTTGGATAAAAGATATTTTTCAAGGATGCAGAAAAAACAAAAAGTATTATTCTGGGTCTTTGTCGGAATTACTTTTGTCTTGTTATGGGCGTTTATAAGTGCCGGTGTTATTACGCATAACTTTAACCGTAATATCTTAAAAGGAAACACCGACAAGCAGGAACTTGAAGTAAAAAGTATGATTCTGACAGAATCTAAAGAAGGCCAAAAGTCCTGGGAAATTTTCGGCGAAACAGGAGAATATTCAAGTGACCATAAAATAGCAACACTTTATAACGTTATCGGAAATTTTTATAAAGATAACAAAGTCAATATGAGTTTCCAATCTTCAAAAGGAACTTATAACGAAGATACGCGCAATATTGATTTATATGATAATACATACGTGGTTCTGGAAAATGATATAACCGTAACTGCTGACCACGTCACTTATTTTAGTGATACAAAAACTATTATTGCAGACGGTCATGTTAAGATAAACAGACAAGGTTCATTTATTGCAACAGCAGATGAATTGACAGTAAATTCTAATTTTACGGTATTCAAAATAAAAGGACATACAATATCCAGAATATATGAATCAAAAGATTCAAAACAATCGAAGGGGTTATAATGAAGAAAAGAAAGTTTTTAATAATTATATCATTACTATTTTTATTCCTAAGTGCTGTAACAATCGGTTCAGATTTGATTATCGAATCTAAAACTCAAACTTATTCCGAAAAAGACAGTTTGATAAAATTTTTAGGGGATGTAAAAGTACGCTATGACGATATAACAATTGTTGGAGATAGAGCTGATGTATCGGTTACGAAAGACAACAAACTTGATACGGCAACATTCCATGACCAGCCGTACGCATTCCAAATTCAAAACAATAAAAAACGAGAAGTTAAAGCAAATATCATGAAGTTTTCTCTTTTAAATAAAATCTTAAGAGCGGAAGGCAATACTCAAACAATTGTGACAGAAGGTAAAACTCCTATTGCGATAATTAACGCTAACGAACAAGAGTATGATACAAACTCCAATATAATGACCGCCCGCGGAACTGTTTCTATTAAGTATCGTGATATGACAGCTTTTTCTGATACAGCAAAAGTTAAAACCGACAAAAACGGAAACGTGCAAAGACTGGATTTAATAGGTAACGCAAAAATTAATCAAACCAAAAATCATGCGGCGGCAGACCACTTTATCTATACCGCAGCAACAGAAGAAATGGTAGCTATCGGAAACACTATGTCATCAACCGTAACGGATAACGGTTCTGAATTTAAAGTAACCGCAAGATACCAACAGTATGATAAGAAAAACAATGTGTTTATGGGTTCCGGCAATGTTCAGGTATATTATCAAGATTATTATGCAAAATCTCCTAAAATGACATGTTATCCGGATAAAGTAACAAAGAAAATAAACGAAGTGTTCATGACAGGACGTTCAATGATACGCCAAAACGAAAAAGAAATACACGCTGATAAGATTAAAATTATTGTTGATCCTAAGAATTTTGAAGCCGTAGGAAACGTTAAAACAATAATAAAAGATTTAGGCAATTCATCTGACGGCAAAGACGGAGGATTTTTATAATGACTGTAAAAACAGATTCTGCATTAGAGTTTTATAAACAGGGCAAATATAAAGAGGCTATTGATGTTTTCAGTACAATACTGGAACACGATGAAGGCAACGCCGAAGTTTATAATAATATGGGACTTTGTTATGCAAAACTTAACGATTTTGAACAGGCAGAAAAGGCATATAAAAAATCTATTGAACTAAATAATGCAATTCCTCAAGCTTATATTAATCTTTCGGATTTGTATTACAAAAACAATGATTTGGGAAGTGCCATCGGGACTTTAGAACGCGGAACTTATGAAATGGAAGATAATATGGTTCTATCTCACATGCTGGCACGTGTTTATCTTGAAGATTCAAGATACGATATGGCTATTGCGGAACTTGAAAAAGTATTGGATAAAGAACCTGAAAACTATGATGCATATTATGATTTAGGCAGAATTTATTTTGAACTCGGGGATTATGAAGATGCCATCAGCAACTTTGAAAATGTAATTGAATACAAAGAAGATAACGAGTTTTTATACTATTATCTTGCCCAATCTTATGAAGGTAATAATGAAATCGACAAAGCTATTTCTAATTATTTGAAAGCAATAACCGTTAATACAAAGTTTGCGGTTGCCTATAAAAAACTCGGAATACTGTTTATGGCAAGAAATGATTTTGAAGATGCAATTGAGTATTTTGAAGATTACATGAATCTGGATATACCGGATGAAGAAAAAGAAAACATTAAAAAATTAATTGAAAGAATAAAAACTAAATTATGAACAAAAAATACTGGGTTGGTTTATCTTCAATAGAGCAGCTTGATTCTCGTTTTATAATCCAAATCTATGAACATTTTGGAGATATCGAACGTGCTTATAACGCATCAAAAACCGAACTTTCGGAAATTGAAGGATTAAACATCAAAAAAACAGAATATTTTCTTGATATTCGTAATAAATTAAACCTTGATGAAGTTTTTGAAAGAGTTGAAAAACGAGATATAAAAATTCTTACCTATGATGATGAAAGATATCCACAGCTCTTAAAAGAAATAGACAATCCGCCGGCTGTTTTATATTACAAAGGAGATTTATTTTCCTGCAACTTGAATAAAACACTTGCGGTTGTTGGCTCACGTCGTGCAAGTTTTAACGGGAAAGAAAGTCTTAAAAAAATAATAGACGGATTCTGCGGCACTGATATTTGTATAGTTTCAGGTCTAGCAACAGGTATTGATACTGTTTCACACCAGCTTGCACTTGAAAATAATCTGAAAACAATCGGTGTAATCGCAAGCGGGTTTGATTTTGTTTATCCGACATCAAATAAAAATCTATATGAAAAAATAATAGACGGTAACGGAGCAATCGTAACGGAATACTATCCAACATTTGAACCTTTAAAATTTCGTTTTCCGCAGCGTAACAGAATTGTTTCAGGGCTGTCATACGGAACTCTTGTTGTTGAGGCAGCAATAAAAAGCGGGGCATTGATTACCGCAAATATTACACTTGACCAGGGCAGAGAATTAATGTGTATTCCGGGGCTTATTACCAATCCGAATACTGAAGGGATTTATAAACTCCTAAAAACAGGAGCCGCAATGGTGACAGAATCTGATGACGTTTTGAACGCTCTCGGCTGGGAAATCATAAATGAGAACAAAAATTTTGATGAATCTGATGATTTAACCATTGACGAGAAAAAAATTCTTTATACAATAAATATAGAGCCAAAAAATTTTGATGAAATACAAAATGAAACTAAGCTCTCTACAGATGATTTATTAGTTCTGTTAACAACATTAGAGCTTAAAGGCAAACTAAAACAAGTAGTTGGTGACAGATACTCCAAAATATAAATACGAGGAACAAAATGAGTCCTGCAGCGGCAAAAAAAGAAGATAACAAAGAAGTTAAGATGAAAGCAACTAAAACCACCAAAAAATCAAACGATGGCGGTAAAGTTCTTGTTATCGTTGAGTCGCCTGCTAAATCAAAAACCATTAAAAAAATTCTCGGTGCAAACTATCAAATAGAGGCAAGTTTCGGACATGTTCGGGATTTTCCGAAAAATGTTCTCGGGTTTGATGTAAATGATGACTTTAAACCGACATTTATTGTCATTCCCGAAAAGAAAAAAGTTGTTACCAAATTAAACGAACTTGCAAAAAAGTCAGACAAAGTATTTCTTGCATCCGACCCTGACCGTGAAGGAGAAGCGATTGCCTGGCATGTTCGGGAAATACTCGATGTACCGGACGACAAGATTTTTAGAATAGAGTTTAACGAAATTACGCCCAAAGCGGTTAAATATGCGGTTGATCATTCACGCCAGATTGATATGGACAGGGTAAAAGCACAACAGACGCGACAAATTCTGGATAAACTTGTAGGGTACAAACTATCCCCTGTTCTCTGGAAACAACTCGGAAACTACCACCTGTCAGCAGGTCGTGTTCAATCGGTTGCTCTGCGTATGATATGCGAAAGAGAAGATGAAATAGAAGCATTTATCCCTGTTGAATACTGGTCTGTAACCGTACAGCTTGAAAAAGACGGCAAAATATTCGATGCAGAACTTGTAAAATTTGAAGACGAAAAAATAGAAATAGAAAACGAAGAACAAGCACAAAAAATTAAAGAGTATCTTGAAGATTCTTCCCGTGAATATATAGTTTCAAAAATAACAAACCGTGAAACAAAACGTAAACCGACAGCTCCTTTTATTACTTCTACTCTGCAAAGAGAAGCAAGCTCAAAGCTCGGTTACGGTGTTTCAAAAACAATGCAAATTGCCCAAAAGCTCTATGAAGGTATTGAACTAGGCGAAGGTTCTGTCGGGTTAATTACCTATATGAGAACGGATAGTGTCAGAATTTCTGACGATGCTCAACAGATGGCAAAAGATTTTATCCTGAATAATTACGGAGAAAAATATTATCCGGAAACTCCTAATAATTACGTTAAAGCAAAGAAAAACGTTCAGGATGCACACGAGGCTATAAGACCGTCTTATCCGGAAAGAACACCTGAAAGTATAAAGAAATATTTAACACCTGAACAGTACAAACTCTACAAACTTATCTGGAATAAGTTTATGGCATCTCAAATGTCAAATGCGGTTGTTGCAAACAAATCCGTTGAAATAATTGCCGGAGATTGTACTTTGAAAACCGGTACAAGCAAAATTCTTTTTGACGGGTTCTTGAAGCTCTACAACGATGCAGATGACGAAGAAGAACTTTCTAAAATCCCTGATCTTAATCAAGATGACAAATTAAACTGCAAAGAAGTTATTCCAAAACAACATTTTACTCAGCCGCCGCCTAGATACAGTGAAGCATCACTGGTCAAAGCTCTTGAAGAATACGGCATAGGACGTCCGTCCACCTATGCATCTATTATTACAAAAATTCAAACACGTAAATACGTAGAAAAACAAGATAAAGTTCTTGTTCCGACATTCCTCGGCAGAACTGTTTCGAAGCAGCTCGTAACACAGTTTACAGATATTATGGATTACGCATTCACTGCCGGCATGGAAGAAAAACTAGATAAAATTGCCGACAAAAAAGCAGTATGGACAAAGGTTTTACACGATTTTTATGACCCGTTTATGGAAAACGTTAACGAAGTAATGGCAAATGCAGGTCGTATTAAAATAGAAAGTGATATAACCTGCCCTAATTGCGGAAGAAAAATGTTAATCAGAACAAGCCGTTTCGGAAACCAATTTTTAGGCTGTTCAGGATATCCTGAATGTAAAACTATACTTCCGATGAGTGTGAATGGAGAAACTCTGCAAATACAAGAACCTGAAAAAGCTGAAGAAAAATGTGAAAAATGCGGCGGCGATATGATTATAAAAACCGGTCCTTACGGTAAATACTTAGAATGTTTATCCTGCCAGAACAGAAAAAGTTTTGTACGCTCTACAGGCGTAACCTGCCCTAAATGCGGAAAAGGACAAATTGTTGAGAGAAAATCTAAATACGGTAAGATTTTCTTCGGGTGTAACAAATATCCTGATTGCGATTTTGTTCTATGGAACGAACCAACAGGTGATGTTTGCCCTGAATGCGGCTCACTGATTATCAAAAAAACAACCAAAAACGGTGAAAAACTTGAATGTTCAAATCGTTCCTGCGGCTACAAAGTCCCTGACACAGAGGAGAGTAAAGATGCATAAACTCGGTATTATCGGTTACCCTTTAGGGCATTCTATTTCTGCAGTTATTCAACAAGCAGGATTTGAGTCAATGAACCTTGATGCAACATACGAAGTTCTTGAAACACCGCCCGAAAGTTTGATTGACAGAATAAAATTTCTTAAGCGAAATGATTTCAACGGATTTAATGTTACAATACCTTTAAAAGTTCCTGTATCACTATTTGTCAATGAAATTGACGATGATGCTAATATTGCAGGATGTGTTAATACTGTAAAAATTGATACAAATAAGAATTTTTTCGGCTACAACACTGATATTTACGGGTTTATGACTGCAATTCCTTCTGATGTTAATTTGAAAGGGAAATCTGCTGCAATTTTAGGTACAGGCGGAGCTTCCCGAGCTGCATCTGTCGGACTTGTAAGAAAAGGGATAGAAGAAATTGATTTCTACACCAGAAATGTTATTAATTCGCAGCAAGCATTGAATTACCTGAGAGCAAAATTCCCGTCAATAAAATTTGAAGCTCACCAAATCCAAAACGCCAGAGATTTTTCTAAATACAAAATTTTGGTCAACGCTACTCCTATCGGAATGAGAGGGTTTGCAATGGATGAATCACCTGTTGAATTCGGAGCTCTAAAAACTATGGCTACAGATTCTATTGTATACGATATAGTTTACAATCCAATAGATACTTTGATGCTTCAATACGCTAAAAAACTAAACCTTAGAACGGTTGAAGGTCTTGATATGTTGATTTATCAGGCAGAAAAAGCAATAAATATCTGGACAGGTAAAAATCCGGATACTCAAACAATGAAAATAGCAGCTCTAAAAGCTTTGTAATTATCTGGTTTCGATATATTCAACAGTTTCCTTATGAATAGATTTGTTTGCAATTTTCAAGTATTTTTGCTGGTTTTGACTCAATTCCGGATTCTTAGCATTTTCTCTGGTTAATCGCGCCAAAAATGTCATAATAGGTAATTTTCTGTCATTATCCAAAATTAAATCTTTTCCGTTTAGTTTAAATGATGATTGATTTACTTTTTCTTCAGGAACATCAAATCTTTTTACATGCAGTTCTACAGTATCTGGTTTCTCTGTATTTACAAATCTTCCCGGAACTCTTTGCAGATAATCGGTTAAGTCTTTACCTTTTTCATCATCTGTTAATTTTGCCGAAACTTTAATTTCTGTGAAGTTTTTCTCTCCCTGACCGATTCCTTTGTTTAATTTTTGATATAATCCGTATACTGAATATTCTTTTTGATAAATTTTAATGTTGTTGATACCTGTGAAATTTAAACTCATACTTAATTCCTTTATAAAAATACTTCTTATTTACTGAACTCTCGTAAAAAATAAATTTGCTACTAAATATCTGTGATGTTATAATAAGTTTACATGCCGGAATGGCACAGTCGGTAGCGCAACTGATTCGTAATCAGTAGGTCGGGGGTTCGATTCCCCCTTCCGGCAGGTTTTGTAGATTTATTTTATATAAGGAATCGGACCCCAGTTGTTTACGAAGTAAACAACGGTGGTTCTCCCCCTCTCGCAAACGATACTTAATCGTTTGCTCGGCAGAGTCCCTTCCGGCAGGTTTTGTAGATTTATTTTATATAAGGAATCGGACCCCGGTTGTTTACGAAGTAAACAACGGTGGTTCTCCCCTCTCGTAAACGATACTTAATCGTTTGCTCGGCAGAGTCCCTTCCGGCAGGGGTAAATGAATTAGGCTTAAATTCTATTTCCCCATTTAGCATAAAATAATAAAAACTTATTTACCCTGCAAAATTTCTTCTATTTACTCAAAGAAACATTTTACAGGAATTTTAAAATAATCTGCAATAGCAATCAACTTTTTTAAACTAATATATCTTTCAAATCTCTCTACGTGACCAATAAATTTTGTATTTGCATTTATGATTTCTGATAATTTTTCTTGAGAAAGATTATGTTTAGTTCTATATTTTCGTATATTTCTACCAATTGTTAAATATGTTTCATCTTCAAGAGTTGACATAATAAAATATTTTAAGTATTATACCTTACAAGCACCACTGCTATATAAGCACTATTGTATGTATATAAAATTAGAAAGTAGTATTATGAAAAAAATTATGTGTTTGCTCTTAGTTTATCTTTTGGGAAATTTAAATTGTTTTGGATTTACTAATTCAAATTTAGATATAGTTGTTACACAAGTACCATTAACATCTCATTTAAAAAAATATTATAACGGCTATCAATATAAAATAACTAATGTATCAAAAAATAAGTACAATATTTTAAACGCTCAAATAATTAATGGTAATGATGGAAATATTGCTTTAGCGACAACAAAGAATAATGAAGCATCAGCAATTGCGAGAACTTGGATGATAGCAGGTCCGGCTGGATTATTTTCTTTGGGTATTGGCTGGATTCTAGGATTAATTGCAACTCCTATTGTTGCCATAATCTCAAATAATAATGAAAAAAAAGTTCAAATAGAATGTTTATCTTATACTAATTTAATACCATTAGGAATTATAAATACAGGAGAAGACGTAAACATAAATACTCTTGTACCAATAGGCAGTAAACCTCAATTGAAA
>CALUXY010000054.1 GCA_944324855.1 Candidatus Gastranaerophilales bacterium
GTCCTTAGTTCAGTTGGTAGAACGTCGGTCTCCAAAACCGGATGTCGAGGGTTCAAGTCCTTCAGGGCGCGAATTATATAAAAGGAAACAAAATGAACGATACAGTAAATAACATAATTGCATATCTAAAAGCAGTCCGTCTTGAATGGTCAAAAATCAACTGGCCTGAAAGGCGTCAGGTTATAGCGGAAACAGTTTTTGTAATAATAATTGTTTTTGCGTTCACTGTATCAGTTTATTTATTGGATATAATATATAAAGCAGTGTTGGGATTAATTCCGACCAGATAGGGTGAAAAGATGGCTGAAAACGAAGAAAATATCTTAGAACAAGCAGAAGTAGCAGAAGAAGAAAAAGAAACAACTGCTCATGAACCTGAAAAGAAAGCAAAAAAAGCTGAAAAACGCTGGTATATTGTTCACACATATTCAGGATATGAAAACAAGGTTAAAGGTAACCTTGAAAAGCGTATTGAATATATGAATATGTCTGACAAGATTTTCAGAGTTGAAGTTCCGCAAAAAACTGTAACCCAAATTAAAGGCGGAAAAAAACAGGAAAAAGATGAAAAGATTTTCCCTGGTTATGTTTTAGTAGAAATGATTATGGATGAAGACAGCTGGTATGTTGTAAGACATACAGCGGGTGTTACAAAATTTGTTGGTTCTGCTAAAAAACCGATTCCTGCAAAAGACAGTGAAATCAAAAAGATTATTAACCGTTCATCATCACAAACTCAAAAAATTGAACTTGATGTCAAAGTTGGTGACAAGGTTAGAATCATATCAGGCCCGTTTGCAGAATTTATCGGAGAGATTACAGAAGTATATCCTGATAAGGCAAAATTAAGAGCAAACGTATCAATATTCGGCCGTGAAACTCCGGTTGAATTAGAATACAAACAAATTCAAAAGATTTAATTTTTATAAATAGCAATGTGGAAGGGGCCGCCCCCCGTTATTACCACGAAAGGAGACAAAAATGGCAAAAAAAGTAGTAGGAAAAATTAAACTGCAAATTCAAGCAGGTAAGGCAAATCCGTCACCTCCGGTTGGTCCTGCTCTAGGTCAACACGGTGTTAACATCATGGATTTCTGTAAGCAATTCAATGCTAAAACAGAATCCCAAGCAGGTTATGTTATCCCTGTTGTTATTGATGTTTATGAAGACAGAAGTTTTTCATTCGTGACAAAATCACCTCCTGCAACTATATTAATTAAGAAAGCATTAAACGTATCTAAAGGTGCTTCTAATACAAAGAAAGAAGTAGTTGGTGAAATTACTCAAGCACAATTAGAAGAAATCGCAAAGATTAAGATGGACGATTTGAACGCAACTTCTATGGAAGCTGCTGTTAAGATGATTAAAGGTTCAGCAAGATCAATGGGCGTTAAAGTAGTAGATTAGTTTAGTGACTTAAAAATGGAAGGACATAATTGTCCGCTATGACCATGAAAGGAAAAATAAAATGGCAAAATTAACAAAAAAACAACAAAAAACTAAAGAATTACTTGCAGGTTTTGAACAACCGGCTAGTATTTCTGCAGCTATAGACAAATTACAAGAAGTTTCTAAAGAAATTTCTAAATTCAATGAGACAGTAGAATGCCACATGAGATTAGGTATTGATGTTAAGCACGCTGATCAACAAATCCGTTCAACTGTAGTATTACCTGCAGGTTTGGGTAAAGAAATCAGAGTTTGTGTAATTGCAAAGGGTGCTAAAGTTACAGAAGCAAAAGAAGCTGGTGCTGATTTTGCAGGTACTGAAGACATCATTGACAAAATTTCAGGCGGCTGGTTTGAGTTTGATACATTAATTGCAACACCTGATTGTATGGGTATGTTAGGTAAACTCGGTAGAGTTTTAGGTCCTAAAGGTTTGATGCCAAACCCTAAAACAGGTACAGTTACTTTGGATGTAGCTCAAGCTGTTAAAGCTGCAAAAGCAGGTAAAGTTGAGTTTCGTGCCGATAAACAAGGTATGATTCACTGTCCTGTTGGTAAGATTCAATTTAATGCAGACGATTTAAAGAAAAACTTTGCTACATTGGCGGAAGCTATTCTTAAAGCTAAGCCGTCATCAGCAAAAGGTACTTATGTTAAGTCTGTATATGTTACAACAACAATGGGGCCAAGTATCAAGATTGATTCCAAGAACTTGGCAGCCGATGTAAAAGAAATTGTTGGTTGATACTTTGGGGGTTAATTAACCCCCTTTTTTTTGTGCTACACACGTAGATATGTTACGTTGATAGTCCGGTTTGACTTTGGATTACAAGTTTAATTTATAATTACAAAATCTCATCGTCAAACCATTCTGTTCATTATGTATATCCTTTTACCCCTGAGCTGCCAATAATCCAAGGCAGTGTTACGTGCAAGAACTCTATTTTAAAGATTAAGTATCTTTTCAATAGAGGCAGGTGAGTCCGAACTTGTTCGGCGAACCGTATATAAATATTAAAAGTCCGGTTTGATTAATTTTAATGTGGCATTATAAATCTATCCCAATATATTTTTTTTTACTTTATTAGTATTAATGTAGAAAAAATATTGTAACTTAATGTTTAAATTTGAAATTTTGAATAGTATATTTTCAATAACAAATGATAAACTAGGTTTAAAAAAGACTTATAATAAAATTTCTGAAGCTATAATTGTAACAGCAGATGATGATACGATATATCCTAATTATTGGTTAGAAAATTTATACAATGCATATTTAAAACGATCTAATATGATTTATCGTCATAGGACTCATAAAATTATATTTGATAAAAATAAAAATTTAAAAATATATTAACTGGGTAATGTGTATAAATAATGTTAAACTGTCTTTTAATAATTTTTATACAGGTATAGGTGGGGTGTTATATCACCAAATTGTTTACATTCTGATGTATTAGATACAAAACAATTTATGATGCTTGCACCAAATGCTAATAATGTATGGTTTTGGTCGATGGCTGTGTTGAATAATACTATTGTTAATGTTATAAAATATAATTGTAAAAACTTTATTTTGATTGAAAGTAATTTAAATATTGGATTAGTACATGATAATGTTTGTAACGGACAAAATGATATTCAAATAAACAATGTTATAAAAAAATATTCACAAATTTTAGAAAAATTAGATAAATAAAAATTTTATAACTTATCGTTTAAATAATTTATTCAAAATATATTTTCTATAACTAATTCGCATAATAAATTTCATAAGGTAATTTTAATTTTAGAGATAAAAATTAAACTTAGAAAACAAAAAAGCTTTGAGTATTACCAGATTGGTCGAAAATAAACTAACAGAAATATGTATAAATTTTATTGAAAAGAGGAAAATATGGCAAAAAATTTAATAGTAGGAGCAGGTTTTGCAGGAGCTGCATTGGCGAATATTCTGGCAAATAATAATGAAGAAGTTTTAGTTATTGATAAAAAAGAACATATTGCTGGGAACAGTTATGATTACCGTGACAAAAACGGTATTATGGTTCACAAATACGGCTCACATATTTTCCATACTAATAATGAAAAAGTCTGGGAATTTGTAAACAGATTCGGCAGTTTTAATACTTATATGCATGAAGTTGTCGGAATTATAGACGGTATTGAGGCTCATATACCGTTTAATTTCAACACTCTTTATCAGGTTTTTCCGCAGACAATGGCTCAAAGAATAGAAGAAAAACTTCTTAAGACTTTTGAATACAATAAAAAAGTTCCTATTTTAGAATTTAAAAAACAAGATGATTCAGATTTAAGATTTCTTGCAGATTATGTATATGAAAAAATCTTCCTTCACTATACCGCAAAACAATGGGGTAAAAATCCGGATGAAATAGACGGTGCAGTAACAGCAAGAGTTCCTGTATACTTAAGCAAGGATAACAGATATTTTCAGGATAAATATCAGGGGATACCTGTTAACGGCTATACTTCTCTTGTTGAAAACATGCTTAATCATTCGAATATTAAAGTCAAACTTAATACTGATTACAAAAAGGTAAAAGAATCTGCGGATAGAATTTTTTATACAGGTTCAATTGATGAATTTTTTGATTATAAATACGGAATACTTCCTTATAGAAGTGTTAATTTTAAATTTGAGGAATATGACAGAGAATTTTACCAATCACATGCCTGTATAAATTATCCGAATAATTATGATTTTACAAGGATACACGAATACAAACATTATTTAAAGGACAAATCGAACAAAACAGTTATTGCAAAAGAGTATTCAGAAGATTTTGAACTTGGTAAAAACGAAAGATATTACCCGATTGCGAATGACGAAAATTTAGCTCTTTATAACAAGTATTTGGAAGATGCTAAAAAATTTAATAATGTGTACTTCTTAGGGCGTCTTGGTGATTATAAATACTACAACATGGATCAGGCAATCGGACGTGCCATTGAACTTTGGGAAAAAATAAATATAAATTAAAATTAGGAGATAAAACGATTAAAAAGTTTGAAAAAAACTTTACTGTATATTGTCCTTAAGTGTACTTGAAATGTCATTTAATATGTATTAAAATGTAATTACAACTCAATACAAATAAATACAAAAGGAATAAATATGAGTAAAACTTTACAAATTAGAATAGATGATAGCATGAAAAATGCAGCAGATGAACTTTTTGCAAGTTTGGGACTCGATACATCTACTGCAGTAAGGATATTCTTATCTATTGCAATTGAAACAGGTGGACTGCCTTTTGAAGTAAAACGTCCTAATAAGTCTTTACAACTTTCTATGCAGGAAGTTTTAAAGAAAGAAAATCTTTCTAAACCTTATAAAACTCCAAAGGAAGCAATAAATGCAATGTTGGAGGATTAAATGTTAGAAATACGTTTTAATAATAGAATGAAACGTGATGTAAAATTAATGAAAAAACGCGGCAAAGATTTGAATAAACTCGAAAAAGTTTTAACTAAGCTTGCTTTAATGAAAACATTATCTCCAAAATACAAAGATCATCAGTTGAAAGGTGAGTGGAAAGACTTTCGCGAATGTCATATAGAACCCGATTGGTTATTAATTTATCGAATTGTTGAAAATGAACTTATTTTATACGCAACAGCAACAGGTTCCCATTCAGATTTATTTGATATATAAAATTAATAATACAGTGCTACAAGTTAATGATCTTCCCAAACAAAACGCTTACATCATTATCCTGCATCCGGCTGAAATATTTTGATTTTTCCGGAGCCGTTATATAGAGTTTTTTCTTCGCACGTGTAATTGCAACATACATTAGCCGCATATTTTCTGCCAGTGTAAATTCTTTTAGTTCTTCATCCGTTTTTTTCTTATAATCAGGATTCAGAGCTTTGATATTTTCCATAAACGTTGACGAAGGTTTCAAACTCATAATATTAATATCAAGTGCCAGATTTTTTTCTGTCAATTCAGGTATAAATACATAATCAAACTCATCTCCTTTTGATTTATGGAGTGTCATTATCTGAATTTTTCCTGATTGTTTTTCCGATGTGTCTTCTTCGGAGAAGAATTTGAATCCGCTTAAAGACGGGCGTTTAGAGAGTTCGCCGAGTTTTTCGACCAATAGTGACAGGTCATTTTTCACATTCAATCTTGCAACCAGCGTTGATATCAAATAAACGTTTGATATTTCCAAATCAGTCTTGTAATAACATAACCCTATTTTTGAAACAAGCTGCTGCAAAGGTAATGTTGATGATAAGAGCCAGTAATTCATATCCCACAAAAATTCACTTAAATCTCCTGCATCATCCGGATTAATCCTGATAAAATCATCTTCACAATTTTCTATTTTTCCGGATAGATTCTTTTTATAAAATCCTTGTTCATACAACGTTTGATATGTGTCTGCAAGATTTGCATTACTGAAAGGGTTTTCTATTGCTTTTAGTATTGCAAAAATCGTTTTGAATATTGCTTTTTTACCAAGAGATTCACTCCTTGTAATAACTTTAAATCCGGCATTATTTATAAAACTTTCCCATTCCCCAACCTGATAGTTGTTTCTTAAAAGAATTCCGATAGTAGAATCAGGTTCTGCAGACAAAAGCTTTTTAATCTCTGATAAAACGAAATTTTTTTCATCTTTATCCGTTTCAAAAATATGCGAATAAACTGCATTTTTCTGTACCGGATTTTTTCCTTCAACCGGCTGCATCATCATAGGATAAAAAGCTTTGTCGCCAAAATCCACTAGTTTATTGGCAAGTTTCCAAACATCTTCCGTACACCTTTGAGAATGATCCATTGAAACTTTTTGAGAATTATTTATAAAATTATAAAACCCTTCCACATCCGCATTTGTAAAAGTTGTTGTAATCGCCTGATTTATATCTCCGCATCTTATGATGTTTTTATATTTTCCTGATAAAAGGTTCAAAAGTCTTTGCTGAACTTCTGAAGAATCCTGTGCCTCATCTTCTATTATGTATTGGCATTGGTTTTGGTAATATTCCAAAATATCCGGATTTTCTTCCAGCAGCCTTACGGCAGATACGAGGATATCATCGTAATCTATAAGATTTTCTTCCTCAAGTTTTGTTTGATATTCTCTGAAAAATCTCATAAATCGGTTTACTTTCGGGTGAAAATCTTTCGGAGTTTTTAGAACTCCTTCGAACCGTTCTTTTGAAATCCCGCTGAATTTAAGAACTGATATCGCCCTTGTAAAATCTTCAATATCCGACTTATCTATATTACCTGCAATTGCCCCGATAATACGACTTTTCAAAGAATCATCACAAATATCAAAATCGGAATCCAGTCCAAGCCGTTCAAAATTTGAATTCTCTTTCAAAATTCTTAGTGCAAGTCCATGAATTGTTGTAATATTCGGGAGTTTTGTATTTTCAGGATTTATATTTTTTATTCTGTCTTTAAAATTTCTTGCCGCAGATTCCATATAAGTCATAACATAAATATTGTTTGGATGTATGCCTTGATTCATAAGTTTTATAACCAGCGCAAGAAGGATTGTTGTTTTGCCGGCACCCGGTACGGCAGATATTGCCATTGCACCTTGCTTATATTCAAGAACAGGTTTTTGGTCATCACGGGGGATAATATTGAACTTGTTATTTTCTGATATTTCTTTTTTTTCAGTAATAACAGCCTTTTCTATTCCGCCAAAATTTTCAACTCCCTGCGAATCAAAAAGTGATGAAAACGCATAAACATAATCAGTACAGAGTATAAGTTTTCTAATAACTTTTGCGATTTTATGCTTTGATAACATAATATCATCTTCTATTGTATATTCTCCCTTATCCCAGCTTTTTTGAAATACCCAGGAATTATACAAAGGTCCGGTATCACTCTTTGTCCAGTTACTAGACGAAATATCTAACCAGATTTGATATCTTGTCTGTACTTTGTTATCTATAATCTTTTGAGGAGTAGATACTATCAAATCATTTTCATTTATGTTCAATACTGAATACGGATTTTCCGATACAATAGAATTTTCCAATTGAATAATTATATCTTCGACTCTTGATTCAATTTCTTTTTGTGAAAAAACTTTTTCAAAATCCTGTATTTGTTTTAAAAAGAAATTGAATTTTCTGATATTATCGGCAGAAATTCTCTCAACAAGAGTTTGATAAATATAATAAATTTTTTCGGAAAGCGGAATATCTGATGTTTGTAAAAACTTAACAGTTTCAATAAATCTTTTATATTTTTCATTATCCTGATTTTCAGGTAAAATTCTTTTTTGTTTATAAGTTTTTAGTATTTCTTTTGAGTCTTTTATTTGGATATCTAAAAAATCCGATAAAATTCCGCGTAATTCAAATTCATTTATAGGTAAATTTATACCCAGTTTTAAGATGTTCAATACAGATTTAATCAGGGAATTATCGGCTAATTTTTCACTCCCTGAAATGAATTGCAAATCAAGTATTGTAAGTTTTTGAGAAAGAGAAAATTTTAAAACATCATCAATAACAGGTGATATCACCGCAATTTCTGCTGGGCTTATTCCTTTTGCAAGCAAGTCATTAATCTTTTTAATCCCTGCATCAATCATTTCCGCACGTTTTGAGTAAGATACGTAAGACAAGTTTTCAAGTATGTTTTCTTTATCTTCCAAAAGGTTTGAATATATTTTTTCAGTATCTGAATTATGTTTGGATTCTAATGTTTCAGGAAGTTCTTTATAAATATTATAAAGTCTGGTTTCAAATTCAGAATCTGCTCCCAAATAACCGACACGTGAATTCCCCGGAGAATCAAAACCAATAAATACTTCTTTTAATTTTAACGTTTTAAAAAATTCAAAAGCTGCAGGAGTAAATTCATCCGCATCATCAACTATTAAGTATTCAATATTTTGAAAATATTTTGTGTTTTGAAAAATGTATTTGAATAAAGGCATTTGCCTCAGGTAATCAAAACTCCTGAACGTTAATGTTTTTGCAAGCAGAGTTTTTATTATTTTATGTGCATCTTCTGCAAAAGATTCTTTTAATATTTCCGATTTCTCTTCAATTTCTTTTTCTGTTAAATCGTTCTGAAGAATTAGCGAGTACCTTCTAAATATCTGGTGTAAAAGAGATTTTTTAGAATTGTACCCTTTAACTTTGATATTTTTTAAGATATCTTTCAAAATTAATTGTGAAACTTCCAATCCGACAAGGTTCGGCAAAATAGTATGTTTTTG
This sequence comes from Candidatus Gastranaerophilales bacterium, assembly GCA_944324855.1. Taxonomy (GTDB): domain Bacteria; phylum Cyanobacteriota; class Vampirovibrionia; order Gastranaerophilales; family Gastranaerophilaceae; genus UMGS1585. The sequence continues at coordinate 8,682 of CALUXY010000054.1, forward strand.
GGTCGGGATAATTTTTTCTAAATAAACCCAGTTGTCAGAAATAGAATTGTATATCAAACCATGAAATGTATGAATATTTAATTTTTCTAATACTGGAATTTTAACTTTATTCAACACTTCTTCAATAAATCTATTTTTATCATTTGGAGTTTGTAAAACAACGAGAATAGAAGAAGTTGAAACCCCTGTATTTACAAGGTTTACAAACTTTTCAACCAGTAAATTGAATCTATTTGATTTAATATCCCCTTTGATTAACATATAACCCTTTGTAATACTTTGTCATAAAAGAGTATAGACTACTTGCAAAAAAACAAAAAATTTACTAGTATAATTATACACTATGAAGGTTTCAGAAAAAGTAAAAAATAAAACTTAACTTTTTTTAAACTGACAAAGGGTTATTGTGGAACTTAGATTTAAGGAGAAGGAAATTATGTTGTTAAAGAAATCAACATCATCAAAAAAATCATCAACTCAAGTTTTAGACATGCAACAAGAAATTATTAACGCAGCAGGTTTAATTTATAATTATCTTGCAGAAAAAGGTGAAGTTACTATGTCTAAAATGAAAAAAGACTTAGACCTTAGCGGTAATTTTGCTGAAATGGGTTTAGGTTGGTTATCAAGAGAAGATAAAATCCAATATAACCAAAAAGCAAGAAGTATTTCTATTAGTTTAAGATAGGTATAAAGATTTCATAAAAACAGGCGGATTATACCGCCTGTTTTTTATTCCTTAAGATAAGCTTTATTTTCTTTGCAGGCATCATTATTTCTTAATTTTCTTAGTGCTTCTCCTTCAAGTTGTCTTATTCTTTCTTTTGAAAACCCCATAGAGTTTCCTAACTGTTCCAGTGTCTGACACTCCTGTTCATTTATACCAAAACGCTTAATTATTATATTTTTTTCTCTCTCATCAAGAAATTCCAAAAGTTCTTCAACATCTTTACTCATCGCTATAGTTTCTGTATATCTTTCCGGAGACCGGCATGAGTCATCCTCTATATAATCTTGTATTGTTAAATCGTCAGTTACAGGCGTTTCAAGGCTTATCGGTTCAGATATTATTGCTTTTTTTATTGAATAAAGTTTTTTCTTAGAAATTTTTAAAGCTTTCATTATTTCATAATCGGTTGGTTCTCGCCCTAATTCAAAATTTAATCTGCCAAATTCTTTTTTATATATACGAATTTTATCCAGCATGTGAACAGGAATTCTAATTGTTTTGGAATTATTTGCAATAGCTCTTGTAATTGTCTGTCTTATCCACCAGGTAGCATAAGTTGAAAATCTGAAATTTTTTGTGTAATCAAATTTTTCTGCAGCTTTTATTAACCCTAAAGATCCTTCCTGTACCAAATCCATAAACAATACTCCCTGTCCGATATACCGTTTTGCAATACTTATTACAAGTCTAAGATTTGCATTTACAAGTTTTTTCTTTGCATTTTCTGATTCCGCAGGAGTTCCTTCCGCAATAAGTTTTGCCAGCCGCAATTCTTCTTTGTGGTTTATCATTTTGGTTTTACCAACATCTTTTAAATACATCTGCAAAATGTCATCATCTATCGCAATCGAAGAAAATGTTTTTATACTTTCTTCTTGATAATTTAATATTGGATTCGTACTCATCAACTAATCTCCTCATACCTATACACAACTTAATAAGTTTATTTAATCCTTCTGTATAAGATAGACGATTTTTTTTTATTTTTGTTGCATTATTCAAAAAATCCAGTAATAATAATATTATGGACCCTCTGTATCTAAGAAAACTTTTAATACAACGACAGCTGAAACAGGAAAAGATTCAAACTCATAAAACCGAACAGGCAAGTTCAGTTAATGTTAACCAAACTACTGAATCAAACGTTACAAAACAAGCCGAAAGCCTTGTAAATCAAATGCGTTCGGAAATGCTTACTCCACGGCAAAATCTTAAAATGAATTATTTAGCAAGTATGGAACGCTCAACTTATGTAAAAAAAGTTATGAATCTGCCGAATACACTGCCTGAACTTTTAATGCAGCTTCAAAACGAAGATTCTATTGCAGATGTATTGACGGAGCATCATTACCAGCAAAATAAGGAAAGACACGAACAACTTAAATCAAACATCAGAGAAGGTATTATTAGAAACGCCGAGCAAAGCTTTGATGAAGTTCTAGGGGCAAATCAGGGGGTAAATCAAGGTACTAAACCAGACAAGCCGCCGGTACAGGATGGCACAAAACCTCCTGTTCAAAATGAAGAGGCAAATCAAGGTACTAAACCAGACAAGCCTCCGGTACAGGATAGTACAAAACCTCCTGTTCAAAATGAAGAGGCAAATCAAGGTACTAAACCAGACAAGCCGCCGGTACAGGACGGCACAAAACCGCCTGTTCAAGGCGAAGGAGTAAATCAAGGTGTAAAACCCGACAGACCGCCAGTACAGGATGGTACAAAACCACCTATTCAAAATGAAGGTGTAAATGAGAGTGTAAAACCTGACAGACCTCCGGTGCAAGACGGTATAAAACCGCCTGTTCAAAATGAAGAGGCAAATCAGGGGACTAAACCTGACAAGCCGCCGATACAGGGTGACACCAAACCTCCTGTGCAGGACAATCCTCGCCCGCCGATACAGGGTGACACCAAACCTCCTGTGCAGGATAATCCGCGCCCGCCGATACAGGGTGAAACTAAACCACCTGTGCAAGACAATCCTCGCCCGCCGATACAAGGTGACACCAAACC
>CALUXY010000055.1 GCA_944324855.1 Candidatus Gastranaerophilales bacterium
TTTTGTTACTTGATGTCAGTATTAGTTACTCCTTTTTATTCTTAAGTAAAATGTAACTAATTATTTGACATGTACAAATGCGGGGTGCAGGAGTGCATCCCCCCGCTATTAGGAATAAAAATTGAGTTGAAATTGTATTCCTACTTTAATAAGAACCTGAAATAAATTCAGGTTGACAAAATGAATTAGAGCTTATAAAGCCTAAATACATCCTCATAATATTTTTTATGTAAAATATAATTTGTTACTACATTTATATCTGATAATAGTATATAATATTCTTATGAAAAAAATATTATGTTTTGGTGACAGCAATGTATATGGTTTTATTCCCCGAGATGGGAAAAGATATCCTGAAAATATACGCTGGAGCGGGATTCTAAAAGAAAAGCTCAAAAACAATTATCAGGTAATTGAAGCAGGATGCAACAACCGCACCGGATTTTGTGATAATCCCGCGGGAAAAGATTTCACAGGATACAAAATCCTGCCGGAATATCTTGCAAAATACAATCCGGATATCATAATAATTGCAATCGGGATAAATGATTTACAATTCCAGTACAACGCAACCAAACAAGATATTGAAACAGGAATAGAAAAAATACTTACCCTCGTTAAAGATAGAGAAATTCTTCTCCTTTCTCCATCTGTTATTAAAGAAAATATTCTAACAAGCTTTTTTGCTCAAATGTTTGATGAAACCTCAATTGAAAAAAGTTATTTTATGACAGATATTTACCAAAATGCCGCACAAAAATTTAATGCAACCTGCATAAATCTAAATGATTACGTAAAAACTTCTAACATAGATGGCTTACATTACGAACCGGAAGAACATGCTAAAATTGCAGACCTTATTATAAAAGTTTTGAAAACTCTCTGAGCCACGCAGGATGTGCAGGCCAAGCAGGTGCTGTTACAAGATTGCCGTCAACAACCGCATTATCAGCTTTTTCACTCGGTTCAACCCAATTTCCGCCTGCAGCAATAATATCAGGTTTTAAAGAAATATACGCTGTACACGTACGACCTTTAATTACATCCGCCGCAAGCAGCACTTGAGGTCCATGGCAAATTGATGCCACAGGAAGATTATTATCCATAAAATATTTTACGGTATGAATAACTTTATCATCCAATCTTATATATTCAGGAGCTCGACCGCCAGGAATAAGTAGAGCATCATAATCATAAGAATGAAAATCTGAGAAATTTTGGTTCAATACAAAATTATGCCCGACCTTCTCCGTATACGTTTGGAATCCTTCAAAATCGTGTATCGCGGTTTTTATACTGTCTCCGGCTTGTTTCCCCGGACATACAACATGAACATCATGCCCCAGCATTAAAAGAGCTTGATAAGGAACCATCAGTTCATAATCTTCGACAAAATCACCCGCAATTATTAGAATTTTTGACATAATTATCTCTTTTCTATTTCAAATGTATTATCTTTATCATATTCGGAACCTGCAAGGAATGATGCTCCCATAACCTTTACTTTGGCAGTGTTCAATACATCTTTCAATCTTGTTTGTTTGGTATAAACATCAACAATAACTTTTTTGCGCTGATTGTTTATATTTATAACTCTAAATGCACAAGGATAAGTTACAAGTGACGGAGTGTCTATATACAAAATATTATCCTCTTGTATTAATTTTGTCCCGTGATAATGTCCGGAACAAACGATTATTGGATTTTTGTATTTGTGGAGTATTTCCATTACGTCTAATCTATTTAACAAACGATGACTTTCACTGTTATAAGGCTCAACTATCGGAACATGCATACAAATTATAACAACATCATTTTTAGATTCTTTTAATTCTTTATCGAGCCACTCCAGCTGTTCCTGTGAAATTTCACCATTGGTAGTAACTCTGTCTAATACAATCGTGTCTAAACAAATAACCTTAAATCCTTTCTTTGGTATAAAAGAATAATACGGACCTTTGTACGAAAAACAAGGATTGTGTCCGCATAACAGATTAAAAAACATTTCTTTAGACATTTTGAATTCTTGAACATCGTGATTTCCTAGTAAACCATACCATGGAACATTCAAACAGTTTGCTTTAGAAATAAATTCCAATAACTGACTTTCTTTAGGTTTATTAACCAAATCTCCGGAAAACATTACAAAATCAAGATTCGGAGTATTATTAATTTGAAGAATAACATCATCAAGTATTTGCGGCGATGATTTCAAAACTTTATAAGTTGTATCTGCCTCTATTGAAGAATAATGCGCATCACTAACCTGTGCAAATTTTAAATTATGAGCACTCGCACTGCTTAACATAGATGCCAAAAATACCGCAATCAATAAGGTAAATGTCCAATTAACTATTTTTGAAAAAAATGTCTCTCTTTTTTTATAACGACGTCTCATTATTTTAATATCCTATCAAGCTCTTTTTGAGTTCTATTAATCCCTGCCGTATCTGATGTTATTTTATAAAGCCTCAATTTAGCTTCATACAAATCTTTATTATCCGGATATTGTTTTATCCCCTGTTCTAAAAGCTCTAACGCTTTTTCTTTTGAATCGGAATCCAAATATATTCCGCTCAAATCAATATAATCTTGATACGTTTCAGGTTCAATTGATTTTATCGTAAGCATTGTTCTTTTATAATTCTCGATATCGCCTATATTTTTATACACCATTGCGGCATTATACAGATATATAGGTCTAAAATCCGGACGCATTGCTGTTGCATTAAAACATGTCAAAGCATTTTTGTTATCATTAATTTTCAAATAACACTGCCCCGCCTCATTAAGTATTGCAGCTCCCGGATCTTTTATCGTTTTTAATATAGCAATCGCAATCCATGGATTATCCAAAAGTTTTTCTAATTCCGCTAAAGAAACCCTATATTCCGCACAATTGTTAATCATTATAGCTCTTACAAGATAATTCTTTGCAACATTATAATCCTTTAATTGGAAATAGTTCCTGTAAATCATAAAATATGCATAATCATCTGTAGGACATAAATCCAAATATTTTTCTAATGTCGAGTTAGACCAGGCAAAATCATTTGTATTATAATAGGCATCCGCAAGCTGGATATATGAAAGCGCAAACTTTGGCTGTGCAAGTATTGCCGAATTAAAACTCTTTATTGCTTTTTGATACTTATATCTCTTTTTATACAGGACGCCTTGAAGATAATATGCACAATAATCATTTTTATTTTGGGCTAATACAGTATTTAAATATTTTTCAGCCTTTGCATACTGTTTTTGTTCAATACAGGCTTGTGCCAAATTGATTAAAGGTGCAGTAAAGTTTCTATTTATACTATAAGATTTCTTAAATGCACTTTCTGCTTTTGAATACTTTTCTAATTTCCAGTATGTTAACCCCAAATTATTATAAGCATAATAATTTCTTGAATTAGCTTTTATTGCTGATTGAAAGGCTTTTACCGCTGACTCATAATCTCTAAAATCGTAATACTCCTGCCCCTTATTATTAAAATCATCTGATTGTTTAATCCCGGATTTCACATTCACAGGCCGAAGGTTTATTGACTTATCAAAAATAGTATCACCCAAGGTTCCGGATGCCTCGGTTAAAACAACCTTTAAATAGCATGCTCCAAAGTGAGCAGGATTAACTTTTAATATCATATCCACATACTCCAGTGTCTTATCAAACTGACCCGATGTGTAATAGTTCTTTGCCATATCATAACAATCATCTACCATATCATCAGCAAATGCCGGTATAGCAAATAACAAAATTAATGATACTAAAATAATATACTTTTTCATTAAAAATCCTGATTCTTTTGTAATATTATACTACAATTTTACTTTGTAAGATTTTTCAAGTAATTAGGAAGTGCAAAACGCGCATAATGATAATCTTTGTTATAAATCTTACAAGAAGATGTTATATCATTCTCTCTATCTTCTGCATAATATGATAAAGGTTCTACCGTTTCCGAACAAAAAGCCCATGCCCAATATCCCCCCGGATATGTCGGAATGTTTGAAGTATAAGTTGAACAAATAGGAAAGACCTTTTTAAGCAACTTATACATTTTGCTTATTTCTTCTTTGTTTACAACAGGTGATTCTGATTGAGCCGCTAATATACCGCCTTCTTTTAAAGATTTTTTTACATTAGTGTAAAATTCTTCAGTAAATAATCCTTCGCCCGGCCCCATAGGGTCAGTTGAATCGATAAGCACGATATCATACTCATTTTCTTTATCTTTTATAAACTCAATTGCATCTTCAACTTTTATTTCAACTTTCGGATTATCAAGTTCACAGGACATTGTTGGAAGATACTTTTTACAAGCATCTATTACCATCCCATCAATTTCGCATAAAACAACTTTTTCAACAGTTTTATGTTTCAGAACTTCTCTTACAGTACCGCCATCACCGCCGCCTATTACAAGAACGGATTTTGGGGCTTTGTGATGCATTATAGGTATATGTGCAATCATTTCATGATAATGGTACTCATCACCTTCAGTACACATCATCAAATCATCTAAAGTTAAGAATCTTCCTAATGCACTGTCAGATTCTATAACTTCAACTTTTTGGAATTCTGATTTGTCTGAAAATAATACATTTTTTTTCTTTATTGCGATACCGAATCCTGCCGGTGTAATCTCGTGGTAAAATTCTGTCATAATTTTATATCTCCTGATAATATGTGTATATGTAAATGAAATACTTCCTGTCCGGCATCTCGTCCGGTATTTATAACTGTTCTGTAAGAAGTTAAACCTTCTTGTCTGGTAACTTTTCTGACAATGTTCATTAAACGTCCCAAAAGTACAACATCATCCAGTTCATTTAAACTCTCAACGTGAATTCTCGGAACAACAAGTAAATGTGTTTTTGCTTTTGGATTAATATCGTTAAAAACAACGGCATCTTCATCTTCGTAAACAAATTTTGTTCCGAAATCGCCGTTTATTATTTTGCAAAAAATACAATCTGTCATAATTACTTCCCTCTCAATAAAAGAATATCTTAAACATACTATTCAGTAAATAAATGTAACATTTTTATTAAAACTAACAAAATTAAATCTTCACCAACATTAATAAGTTAGAGGAATGAAAAGTGAGTAATTATAGTATATTGTCTTTACAACTGAATAAATCCAGTTATGATACTAAACCGGGTTATCATACTAAAACTCCTGCAATAGTTATGCATAACCAGAATTTTAAACCACAAAAGGTGTATGCGCATAATTTGTCAAACATACATTTTGGTTCAAAAAATATCAACAGCTTGTACGAAGAATACAACTGGTATATAAACCATGACCATACACCTGCAATAAATGCATTCTTAAAAATAGATGCCGATCCAAAAACTATGGACAATTTTTTAACCGCAATACTTAATACCGAAGACCGAAGTTATCAATTTATTGATAGTCTCGTTAGACATCCCAGAGATATATATAAATTAACCGGGGCATTAAAAGAAAAAGTCGGGCAAGAATCAATAAATAATATGCCATTCTTACTTAACAGCCCCTATAATAAGGCTTATAAAAACTATATAGCCAAGAAATACCAAAATGCTCATACATTATCGGAATTATTAAGAGTCCGTCCTGATTGGAAAGGTGATGTTCTTTTAGAAAAACACAGACAACTTAAAGATAACAATTCTTTTGAAATCGGAAATATTCCAAGAGAATTTCCGCATGATCACTTGTTTACAATCGCAGATTATTTGAAAAATCAGATGGAAGTCGGCTTGAAATCGAAAAAAGATATTAATAATCTAAGACTTGACAACAGAGAATATGAATTTAAATTTTTTACAGAAGGTCGTTCTGATAAGAATGTATTTGGGGTATTTACGCCGGAACATAAAAAATATGTAATAAAAATGGCTCCCGAAGAAACTAGAAGTTTAGATAATCCATTCTCTTTAGGTACATTAGCAAAAATTGATACTTATCTTACAACAAATAGGAGTCGTAATTCTGCACCACTTTGTTATTATAATCATGCTAGAAACATGTCTATATATAAGTATATTGAGCATACACCGATTGGTACCCTAAACAAAGATATGAATGTTATCTCTGAACATCTACCGGATTTTAAAAACTTGGGTTTGACATATAATGATACTGTTGGTGATAAAAATTATTTTCGTTTAAATTTTAATTCAAATGAAGATATTAGAAATACTGAAGGTTTTAATGAAGGAATACAAAATAATGAATGGATTTCAGTAGATAATGACCATGTAACATATAATAACAGATTTCAACCTATAGTTGAACGATTCCATGCCCCATTACCTAATGCTATGCAGATGTTTTTCTAAGAAGAGTAAAGGGGTAAATATAAGTTTCATATTTGTATAATTGATTTAATAAATCTATATATAATTTCTATTTTCTCTTGACTTCGTACAGCTCTAACATCTTGAACAATTTCATCAACTAAATCTGCCTGAGGTTTTAAATAATTTACTTGAAATAAATCCTCAACGGAAACATCAAGAGCATCCACAATTTTATCAAGAGTTTCAGCAGTCATAAAATTTTCCCCGTTTTCTATCCCGCAAAGTGTTCGTGAAGCAATCCCGATTTTTTCAGCAAGTTCTTCTTGAGAGATTTTTTTTGACTGACGAACCTTTTTTATTTTTTGACCCAAAAGTTTTTTAATATTTGATTTCATAGACAATATTTATTATAAGAATAAATGTATCAAGCAAGAACGAGAGTAAATATCAAATAATAAAAATAATAAAGATATTTAACCTCTTATATATTTTGAGATATTATTAATTTTTGTAAAGCACTTAAAGCATTATTATTGCTTTATATTATAAATATTTGAGATTTTATTTCTTGTTATAGTGCAATTTTAGTAAAGAAAAATACTTTATATAAATATACTAAAAATATTAGGAGAGAGTTATAACCGAAATTTCAAATGATACAAATTTTAAAACAAGTGTCGCAAGCAATGTTGCAAAAGCATTAGAAGGTAAAACATTTAGTAACGGAACAAAATTCGATCAAAATAAATCGGTATTTTTAATAAATGACGATGGAAAAGTATCAGTTGACTTGGACGGCGACGGTAATTTTGACGTAACTGTTGATAATGTTATAAATAAAAAAGGAACAAAAGTTGATACTGATTACAAAGATTATGATATTAAAGAAAATAAAGATTCAACAGGAAATATTAAAAATATAAGTAAACAGCTGGCAGAATTGAAAGTTAAAGAAAATCCGGATGATGAAAATGGGCTTACAAAACAAATAGAATCTAAAAAAGCTGAAATCAGCGGATTACAAAGTCAAATAGCAACAAAAAATCAAGAACTTGAAACATTAAAACAGAATTTGGAAGCTGTTGATAATAAAGTTCCGGACGAAGACGATACAAGGAAATCTTTTAGAAAAGCTAAAAAAGCCGAACGAAAATTAATAAAAGAACAAATTGAGAAAAAAGAAGATGAAATTAAACAGCTTGAACAAGATATAAAAACAAAAGAAAACGAAGTTGAAGCAATGCAAAAAGAACTTGATAATATCCCAAAACTTAGAATGAAACTTAACAAGAAACTGCAAAAACTCGGCTATGACAAAACAGACAGAAAATCATTAAGAGAAAACGGCACTGTAATATCTGATATGACCGGATCAATAAAAAATAAAGTTATTGAGTTTAAAGATAATGTTTTATCGGTAAATGAACAAATAAAAAATCAAGCACAATCATTTATTGATAAGTTTAATAAATCAAATCCGACACAAAAAATTGACGTAAAAGATATAATAATAAATGATGACGGCAGCATTGATATAAAATCAAATGATGGAGATGATAGAGCGGATTTTAATATCAGCGGTATTTATGATTCTGAAAATCAAAAAATTAATTTTGATGACAGAGAAATAAAAATAATGGGAAAACAAGGCAGTACATCGCACGTAAACTTCCTCCAAGGTAAAATTGATGAATATAATAAAAAAGGACAGGAAGCAATTCAAAACGGAGATTATGCTAAAGCTTCCGAACTATTTAATAAAGCAGCACAAATAAAAATAGAAATGGAACAAATTGGATATACAGAAAAACGATTTCAAGAATAAAATTTATACCTAAATAGGTATATCCAATAATAATTCAAGTCTGTATCTTAATTAGCCTTCTGTGCATAACGAGGATTAACGGCAAGCCATCTGAATGTTTGTTCTTCAACATCCGGCATGTCTATTACAAATGTACCGCCGTATCTGCCGCGTGAGAATCTTAGAATTCCTTCTTTTGCCAGATTATTTAATGCTTTTCTTATTGTATTAGGGCTTAAATCCAATCGTTCAGAAAACTCTCTGATTGACGGCAGTTTTGAACCTATACCATAATTTTCTGAAATTATTCTTTTTATACGGTTTTGAATCTTTTCGTAATGATAAAATGCAGTATCTTGAGCCGATGCAAAAATAGACATTTCCCGCTTTGGTTCAAATGCTGAATTCATTGAGGTATTAATTACAATCGTACCGTACGTTCCGCGTCTTGATAATACCATTTCTTCTTTTTCTAAGAGCTTTATGGCATTATGTATTGTCTTAATACTGACTTTAAATTTTTCTGCAAGAATCGAATGAGGCGGTAATTTTTCGCCGATTTTAAAATTCTCTGATATATATTTTTTTAAATCATGCTTAACTTTATTAACCAAAGTCTCTGATGCTACCATCTTATTTACCTCAAAATCAACTTTATTCAAAACCAAACCATCCTCTGTCAATTTTAAAATACCGTCATTTACAAGTTTGTTAACTGATAACCTAACTGTATTCAATGGTATCCCTGTAATTCTTGATAATTTTCTTGATGATACAAATTTTTCCCCCAACTGCATGCCGGAAGTTTGAATATATTCTTTTACGGTTTCAACAGCCATATCAGTTTTTGTTGTTTGCTTGCGAATAATTTGTTCACCTTTTGTTTGTTTTACAATTGCACCTATACGCTGCTTTAATAATATATACCCTCTATCCTCCAATATCTTGAATACATTCTGCACAGTTCCTAAACTTACCCCCAAAGCATATGCAAACTCCGCTTTTGTCGGCAAAAGTGTATCAGATATATCGTTCTCATCTATCCAGGTTGAAAGCCAATCTGCAATTGTTTGAGCTTTATTTGTATTTCTTAAATCAGGACAAGAAATATTGATATCTGATACTTTTATTTTTTTTAATTCATTTTTTTTATAATAAACGTAGTCCATAAAAATTCCTTTTTTAATAGTATACTATGAATAAAAAAACAAACAAGAATTCTTTACATATTCTTTATTTATGAATTTTAGACTTTTTTTCGTTTTCAAGTTTTTCTCTTATTCTTTTTGTTGTTGCAAATTCAGTGTCGTTTGAAAGAACCCGTTTCGCAAGCATAAGCCCTGGTAAAATAACACCCAATGCAATCATTGATGAGAACATGTTCGTTTTAATTGCATTCCTTTTTAGTTTTCTTACACCTTTGAAGAACGTATCAATATCTTCTCCGGAGTTTTTGAACTGTTTATACAATTTAGAAATATTGTTATGTGTTTCTTTTAGAGAATTCATGTCAACATATTTTCTTGTATCGATTTTTCCTGTATCAATTTTCTTTTTAAAGAAACCTAAAATCCCTTTTTGTTTTACTTTATAATTTTCAATAATATCAGACTTTTTAGCAGCTTTAATAACGGCATTATCCGGATTGTTATGAATATATTCATACAATTCCGCATCTTTAGCCATCATCTCAGCTGTAGGTTTTGGAGGGTTAAAGAAGTTCTTTATTGTATTAATAAATCCTTTCGGTTTATCGTCATTAAGTTCATATTTCGGAAATTCTTTCAAACTTTGTTCAATTTCACCGGTTTTGAAGAGTTTTTTAAAGTTGTCATCTTCAAGTACTCTTGAATCCAGTGCAATAGATTTGTTATGATTTTTATCCGCTTTATTAATCATGTAATCCTGAATTTTTTGTCCTAGACAATACATAAATACGAGGAAACCGCCCTCTTTTATTAAGTATCCCATAAATTCCTGCGGATCTCTCGATTTTACAAGTCTTTGACCTGTAATACCGCCATCAAGTACATACATGTTTTTAACCGGATCCAATACAAAATCCGTAAGCCCTCCTTTGAATGAAAGGTTATTATCGTGTTTTTTCAGTGCAGAAAATGCTGTTTTATTAATTTTCTTATCAAGGACTTTTTGATTATTCTTTTCTGCCTGCAGCATTTGTGCTCTTATTCTCTGTTCAACTTTTTTATCGGTATACTGTTGTTTCTTATTTGTTAATATATCATAAGAAACAAGTGCCAGAACAGTTGCAGCAGCAACTTTTATGAAATTCAAAGCTTTGAAGGTTTTAGCATTTTTACCGATTTTTTCAATATCTTTAGCGATTTTTTCAGTTGGCGCATACTTTTTAGTTTTTTCAAAAATATCTTTATTTTCGAGGTTTCTTATATCATATTTCGGGTTATAACCTGTCAGTTTAAATAAAGTCTTATCTATTCCCCATTTATAGGCAGGAATAGCTCCCAGCCAGATAACTTCCGTACCTGCTTCATCAATAAATCTATCTTGAGCTTCTTCTTTCTTACCTGTAATATATGATGCGGTTGTTAGCCCCAAACAGTTGGCACTGTCTTTTACGCCCAACGGGACAAGAGATTTAGGGTTCCCTAAAATTGAATATAATTTTGCCGGTGATATCATTTCCTTTTCCTTACTATATTAGCCTGAGTACTACAAGCCCCAAATTAAGTTCATAAGTTCGACGATTGGAGCATTCGCCTTTATAGTAATTCTTCGTCGGATATTCATATTCATCTTCATATAATTAACCTTCCTTTTGTATTAAGTCTATTGAAAATAAAAATTTACCTTTTTACACTTTTAAATTAATAAAATTTTACAAAAAAATAAGACCCTCACCAGGTCTTGTTTTTATCAGCACATAAAAATTAAGATGTTTTTTAATAAAAACAAGCCCTAAAATTTATATACTAATCGTCGTAAATTT
>CALUXY010000056.1 GCA_944324855.1 Candidatus Gastranaerophilales bacterium
GGGGGTAAAGGGGTAAATAGGGGTAAATGGGGTTGAGTTGAAATTGCGCCTACCCGGGGGTAAAGGGGTTTGAATTAAATTTGCGCCTACCCGTTTAAAAAGAAATTAGAGTAAAAAATCAGATAAGGAGTCTATAAAAAATGATATTAGTAACAGGCGGAGCAGGATATATAGGAAGTCATTGTGTTTTGGCACTGTTAAATAAAGGATTAGACGTTGTTATTTTTGACAGTCTGGAAACAGGACATATTGAAACTGTTGAAACTTTACAAAAAGAAGGAAAAGTTGAGTTTATAAAGGGCGATTTGAAAAAACTTGAAGATATAAATTCAGTTTTTGATAAGTACAAAATTGATGCAGTTGTCCATTTTGCGGCACTATCGCTTGTCAGCGAATCAGTGAAAGAGCCTCAAAAGTATTATTATAATAATGTATATGGGACTCTGAACCTTTTAAATGCTATGATGTCTCACAATGTCAAAAAGATTGTATTTTCATCCACAGCTGCAACTTATGGCGAACCTGAATATATCCCGATTGATGAAAAACATCCTCAAAACCCTATAAATCCTTACGGAAACAGCAAATTAATGGTTGAAAAAATAATGGACGATTATTCAAAAGCTTATGATTTAAGAAGTGTAAGACTCCGTTATTTTAATGTTGCCGGTGCAGATTCTAAAACAAGAGTAGGAGAATGGCACAACCCTGAAACCCATCTGATACCAAATATTTTGAAATCAACCTTATCAGGCGGTAAAACTTTTGAAATGTACGGCGATGATTACCCAACAAAAGACGGAACCTGTGTCAGAGATTATATAAATGTAGAAGATTTAGCACAGGCACATATTCTGGCATTGGAATACCTGGCAAAAGGCGGTGAAACAAACTATTTTAATTTAGGGACAAAAAACGGCGATACTGTAAAAGAAGTTTTCTCAGCCTGTGAAAAAGTTACAGGTAAAAATATTCCGGTTAATATAATGCCACGAAGAGAAGGCGATCCTGCATCACTGGTTGCGGATAATACTAAAGCCAAAACCATATTAGGCTGGAATCCTGAGCATACACTTGAGGATAGTATAAAAACGGCTTATGCGTTTTTGACAAGAGATTAGGGGTAAATGTTTTTCCGTGAGGAGTGACTAGTGAGGAGTGAATAGATGAAATAAATTCAGGTTGACAAATATTTTTATAAGTGATTAAGAAATTCCGAAGTGTTCAACAATGCGGTCCTTCACATACGTTCAGGACGACTGTAAATCTCCTCACTATTCACTGTTCACTAATCACTGAAAAATAGATTGCCGCGCATACGCTCGCAATGACTGGTTTTCCGTCATTCTGAGCGTATGCGAAGAATCTCTTTTTGAGAAGTCGTAGGATACACAAATCCGTTCTATCAGCTCGTAGGTTGGCAACTCCAATAAAATAATATCTATTGGGCTGAAGAAATGTCCCCTAAAAACAACTTATGCATTTTAGACAAATGATAAGCAATGTCGAGCTAAAACCCGACATTAATATACCTTTGTTAAGAAAAGTAAATAAGTAGATTATAATTAGCAAATAATGAGATTTTTCTTCTTTTAAAATTAGTATAGTGTTAGTATTTATGTGTGAAAGGATGGTTGTGATATGGGTATCTCATTAAATAGTATTAAAATGTACGTAAAAGGTTTTAAAAAAGTTCCTCTAAAAGATGTTAAAGGTGCTTTAAATGAAACTAATAATTTTAAATGGGTAAAATCTAAAAAAGGGCTTACCACAACTATTTTATCAACAGGTACTAAAATTGAAGATTATACAAATGGCAGAAAAGTTATTGAACGAGCAAATGATATTAAAAGACTTGTCAAAGCCGGATCTTTACAGGGAGAATATATCATTTGGACTTCAGATAAAAAACCCGTAAATGGAATATATAATAATGTTAAAATTCTTAAGCAACGTACTAAAGAAGATGTTTTAAAAGAAAAAGCGGAAAAAGCTATAGCTGCTTTAAATAAAAAACGTCAAAATTTTATTAAACATTTTAATAATAATTATTCAAGAGAAATAATTAACAATGAAAACGGCAGAATAAAAATTATTAGAGAAAATAAAACAGGAAATATTGTTAGCTGGTTTAGCAAACCTAAAAATAGCGATAAAACTTCTAGTGGTATAAATATTTATTATCCAGCTGGATTTGGACATGAAAGCCTTGTTCAAACAAAAGATAAATTTATGGTTCAACAGGTCCTTAAAGATCCATTAAGTGGTAAACAATCTACTAAGACAGAAGAAATTCCTTTAGATATTTTTGATTAAAATATTTATATACTATAAAATAAGCGAAACATAGTCATAGTCGTAGGGTGGGCAAAGCGACAGCATGCCCACCCTATAATTTATTCTCTATTAATTCACAATAATAAATGGTAAACGACCCAACTAACTAACTATTTTCTTAGAATGTTATAATACAATTACAATATGAATATTTACCCCTATCTCTTATAGTCCGACAACCGAAATATTTGTTACTCCGGCATTTCTTGCAGAGTCCATAAGTTTAACAACTGCGCCGTGTGTTGCTTCAGGGTCAGATTGGATTAATAATCCGTCGGTAAGAGTTTTTGCCTGATCTGCAATTACGGTTTCTAAATTGTCGGCAGTTACTTCTTGACCGTTAAGTAAGAATTTATTATCATTTGTGACAACAAAATTAATTGTTTTTGCTTCTTTTACATTTTCAGCCTGAACATTTTCAGGAACAGTCAAGTTAAGCCCTTGTTGGTCGAGTAACGGTGCTATAACCATCATGATAATTAACAGAACAAGAAAAATATCTGTTAGAGGTGTAATGTTTATCTCATTAAACGAATCTTTCATTAGTAACCTCCTTCCAGTTGTTCTTGATTTTGTTCTATGATATCACTTTGCTGCTCAAGAACTTTTTGTGCTTTTTTATTTAACGGTTCACCTGCAACTATAAGTTTTTTGTATTCAGCCTCTTGCGCAGCATTCATTATTTTCATAATCTCAGCACTTTTTACACGTTCATCAGCTTTTACAACAACTTCTTTCTTCTCTAGTTTTGGTTTTAATTCTATTAATGCAGATGCCAGATTATCAGGATTTACTTTTGTATCATTCAAAAACATTGCACCGCTCTGGGTAACTGAAACAGTTGCATTCTTCTGCTCAATAGAAACACCGCTGTTTATTTCAGGTACGGTAATCGAATTGTCTACCGATTGAAAAGTCGGTGCAACAACCATCATAATGATTAACAATACCAGAAAGATATCTGTCAAAGGTGTTATATTGATTTCTGTAAACATGGCATTTTTGCCTTTGCCTGTTTTCATTCCCATTTTGGTAGTTTCCTATAATTTATAATGCTATACTTTGAGATTTACCGGTGTTTGTTTCATCTTCTGAGTCAACAAAACTCAAGAATAATAATTTGATTAATTGGAAATCGTCTTCAAATCTTTTAACAATTGCCTGGAAGGAGTTGAAACAGATAACCGCAACAATCGCAACACCAAGACCGAAAGCTGTAGCAATCAATGCAGAACCTATACCCATTGCAACTGCTGCTGATTGGTTTCCTTGTGTTGCCAAATCCTGAAAGGTATAAAGGATTCTTACAACTGTACCAAACAACCCTAAGAAAGGTGCAACACCACCGATTGTACCTAAAATTGTTAAATGGTTTTCAAGTTTTCTTGATGCAAGACTTGCAGCAATATCAAAAGAGCGAGAGAATCCGTTTTTTTGTTCTGAAAAAATTCTGACAGCTTCTTCTGTTACTTCACCGATAACTCCGCCGCATTGGATTGCAAGATTTTGTGCTCCTACAAGGTTATTTTTAGCCAATTCTTTTTGAAGTTTCGGAATAAATTGAACAACGTCACGTTTGTTCTTGTTGTAAAACGAAACTCTGTTTATTGCAGCTGCAATTGTTAGAATTGAACAGATTAAAATCGGTAATAATACCGGCCAGTCCAATTGAATTGAATGTAATAATAAATCCATAATTTTATCCTCTTTCTATATATCTCTTTTGTTAATATCTTGCCCCAAATACGTTGTAATCAAACGTAAATTGTATATCTATGCTTTGACCTCTAAATTCCGGAGGCAGCGGTCTGAATGGAGCCGTTAATTCTACAGCTCGTAATGCTGCCTGATCGGCTGCCGGTAGTCCTGAAGATTTTAAGACTCTGCAGGATAACATTCTGCCGCTTTTTGCAATCTTGAATAAAAGTACAACTCGCTTACTTTCGTTACCTTTAGGAGGGTTCCAATTTAGTTTTATTCTTCTTTGCAACTCTCGCATATAAGGTCCGAAATCCGGTTCTCTTATGGCATCAATTCCCGGTCTGCCGCCACCGCCGCCAGGATTTCCAACGTTACCTGCGGAACCGCCTGAACCTCTTGCCAATTGTCCTGAACCTCCGCTTCTTGACGGTGCAAGAGATGGAGCCGGAGCATATCTTCCTGCACTGCTGCCGCCGGATGAGTAACCGCCTGACGATGCTTTAGATGTGCTGCTTGACGTTCCACCGACAGGTCCGGTTGATAAAGATTTTGCAGCCGGTAATCCTGATGGAATTGGCACAGAAAATGGTGAAGACGGTTTTATTGCAACCTTTGGAGGTGCTGCAACAGGTCTTGTACTTGGTGCAACACTAGGCGCTGCCGGTCTTTGTGCCGATGGTCTCGGCGCCGGACTAGGCTGTCTGCGTGCAGGAGCTTTGGAAGCCTGTTGCTTTTGCTGTACTCTCTGTTGTTTTATTACTTGTTTTTGTTCTCTTTGTATTTGTTTTTGCTGTTTTTGAATCATCTTTTGCAGAGAACTGCTGGATGATGATGGTTTTGACGGTTTAGAAGGTGCAGCTGATGGAAGTGATACAGGTTTATTAGGATTATTTACTCCTCCGGAGCGAGAATTCATATCCGCTCTGTTTCTTGTGTTCATATCACGAGGCATTGCTTCTCTATCAACTAAAACAAATTCGATATCCTTTGTCATATGAGGTTTATCAAACATTACAAACTTGATTCCAAGAATCCCTGCAATAAATATGAACATCCAAATCAACATAACAGTCAAAGGATGTAGGACTGTAGACATTGCAAGAGAATCCTTAAAATTTATCCCTTCATCATTTTTTCTTACAACGGCAGGAAGTGTATAAACCTCATCTTCTTGTTCATCGTCATCTATAAAATTGTATTTATTATCTAATAATGCCATTTTCTTATTCTTTTTCTCTTAAATAATTGTATCTTAAATATTATTTAAGAGTATCCTCTAATTGTTTTAGCCTTGCTAACTACTCCTCATAGTCATACGATGAAGGAGCAACTGTAATAGGCTGTGTTAAAACCAACTCAAGTGATGCCCCTGCAGGAATTTCTACATCCTGACCTTTATCTATAACAGATTTAACAACACCGCCGCCTGCACCGACTGCCGTTCCTAACGCTGCACCGCGCCCGATATTTCCGCCTGCAAGAGCTCCGAATACTAACCCTGACAATGCTCCGACAGCAGCGCCGCCGACTGCATCTTTGGCATAATCTTTTGCTACATCCATTTTAGTACCGCCAACAAGAACTCCCGAATTATCTGAGGTTTTAATAATTGCAGATATAGGAATCTGTAAGCCGTAAGGCGTTATAATTTGATTAAAACGAACACATAACCGTCCGTTCATACTTCCTCTTTTCGCTTTACGAGCCTCTATTACTGTTCCGATTACAGTACTGCCTGCAGGGGCTATCATATTCCCGTTATAACAAAAATCTGATCCGAGAGAAATTTGAACAGTTTGTCCGGTTGATGCATTTGCAGAACTTATTGTTGTTGAAACATATCCCGGCATAACCTGTCCTGACGGAACTGTTACTACACGACCTTTTAAAGTACTGTTATAATTGTTGTACGTCTGGTTTATAGGAGCAGGGTAGTATGATTGCTGGTAAACAGGGTTTTGTGCTCCGCTCTGGTATTTATAATTTGGGGCCGCAATTCCTGTTGTCATCGTAAATAATGATGATATCAGTAAAACACTAATCTTTTTTTTCATAGGACTCTCCTCCTTCTATTATAATATTTTATTATGTATCGAAAGAATGTCAATTAGTTAACAAGTAATTGATGTTTTAAAATTATTTTACTTATTAATATTTTCTTTGTATTATTTAAAAGCGTAATCGGTGATAATTAATATTGTAAAATTTTTGTAACATGTGTTCTTATAACTAGCAATATATTGCGTTTAGAGTTTTTATTATATATAAGGTAAGGAGTTTCATAGTGGAAATTAAGAAAAGCATGCAGCCGGCTCAAGATGTCGGATTCAAGGGATTTCAACACAGAGTATCAAATACCGGAAAACCGGGATATGATTTTAATTTTGTATACGATCCGAAACATTGGGATTGTTATGTCGAGTTTTATCATGTTAACCAAAATAATTACGATTACTCTTATTCCGTTAAGAAACAAGACGGACAAATGAAACCTTACTTTACGAAACAACTTTCACCTAACGGTACATTTATTGACCCTAAAAAAGAATTGAAATTGAAAAAATCCGAACCTGTAGCTTACCGTTATAAGTTAGTTAATAAAAATGACAATAAATGGGTTAAATATGCTAAAGATGATGCGGCATCTCTATGCGGAGACGGCTGTAATCTTCTTACAACAAAAGGAACTTCAGTAAAACTTCATGGCCCGATGTATCTTGTAATGGATGATTCTTTCAATCCGGGATATACATACGCAGGTTTCCATGAAGATAACACAGGAGAAGTTGTAAAAGATTCTAATGCAAAAGATTTATCAAAATTTACAAGAACATTTGCAAACAAAGCTGATGGAAATTTAGCCGGGATTCAACAAAAAGTTAACGATTTGAAAAACATCGGTTATAAACGTGTCATTGCTCTTCCTACAACAGGCGGTGACAATGTTTCATCCCACAAGTACTGGATAAAAAGAATGTTCCAAACAGGAAACATTGATAACTATGATTCTTTGAATACCGAACTCTTTAAAAACGGAATGAATCTGGTTTCTGACAGTGCTTATACTTCACAAGGACTTGAAGGTGTTAACTTCCAATATGCAATTAAATGGATGAATCCTGATGATAAACCTCATGAGTACTATATGTTTAGAATGCAAGGGTTACAAGATGCAGCATTAGGGTTTGGTGTTGTACCTAAAAATATGCAAAACCTTCGCCACAAAGTGATAAATTCACCTAATAAATATGAACAGCTACCTAACGGACAAATTAAAATTACTGAAAACAAAGAATACAATCCGAAACAGCCAACATATATTCAACCTTATGACAACACAATGGTATCAGATGAACAAAGAAAAGATACTAAAAATATAATCAGAAGTTATGACAAAACCGGTGTAACAATGATTGATCCTAAAACAGGCGAAGAGGTTACAAACAATCTGGCTATTAATTCTCACGATGATACACTGGTTCCTAACGCATTTATTATTGATGCAAGTGAGTATGATGCAAATATTAAAAACTTAAATTCAATAAATAAAAACAGACCAATTTCCGATAAAATTGATTTAAATTCACCGATGGGAACATTGGTTATGTGTAAATTCTCAGGAATTGAAATTCGCCCGAAAGATGAAGGCGGATTTGTAACCTGGGATTCAAATACGGATATGGCAAAATTAAGCTATACAGAATCTGATTATGATACCAAAATGCTTGAAAGTATCCAAAATCCTGCAGAACGTGCAGAAGAAGAAACAAGAATTGCAAGAGCACATGCCGGCAACCGTGATATGTTGACTGACGGTATGAGATATTGGACAAAACATGTAAGAAATGTTCAAAACGAATATACAGCCAGAACATTAGGAAAATTAGGCGGTAGCCCGGAAGAAGTTCAAGACAGAATTAATAGTTTAATCTATAACCGCAAAGACCAAAAATTACCGGATGAAGCTGCATTATCAGATGAAGCTGCAGAAAATATCTTCTATGACGATTATAAACTACGTGATAAAGAAGAAATTTATGATACAGCTGTAGATAAAGCTTTAATGAATACTCCGCTTGATTCTATTGAATTTGCTGATGATACTGTAGGCGCATTGTCATCACCTTATTTATCAAAGCGTTCTCCTGATTTGGAACATATCGGCGAATCAAGATATGATGCAATGCTTGATGATACTTTTGTTGTTCCTGAAAAATATGCCAAAACATACAACAAAATGAATAAAGTATTTACTAATCAAATTCATGATTTTGCAACAAAAGTTCTTCTGGATGTAGACAAAAATTCAGATGAAAAAATATTCCAAAATGATAGTGCAAAATTAACAGAATACGGTCAATATATCGTACCATTGGTTGCAGGTGATATTGCAAAATATGCAATTATCAAATCTTTAGTTCCAAATGCTGAAGTTAAAGAGTTAAAAAATGGTAAATTGACTTACGATTATGAAAAATTGAACAAAGAAGCAACTCTGGAATCTATGGGAATCATAGGTGACAGCCCTGAAGATGAAGCAAATCAAATCATAAACAGAATTAAAAAAGGTACGGAAGAATTAACCGGCGGAGATGTTTCAATTGTTTCTCGTTCAATCAGAGACCGGTTCAAAAATACAAATGCATTGAGTTTCAGATTTGCAGAAGCAATGGTTGATGGATCAGGTTTAGGTTTAGACCACCGTATTGATGCGGCAAAAGACGTTGCTGATATGGATGCTGTTAGAAATATGGATGATACATCTGACAGACAACTTTCCGAAGTTATTGAGATATGGCAGCCGCCAATTCAAGCAGTAAAAGAAGAAAACCCTTCTTCCGCAGTATTTGCCGAGTTTACAGATTTGTATGATACGATGAAAGCAACTTATGGTACACACGAAAATGTTAAAGCTCAAAATAATCCAAATTCACGTGCAAGATTTAAAGATGCAGAAAATATTGCAAGAACTATTTTATTAGAAACAGGTATGAATTCGGAAGCTAACTACGGACATTTCTTTACGGCAGGATTAAATACATTCGGTAAAGACTTTGTAAATCAAAACGGTATTGATAATGATAATAACAATACAACAGAAGAACAAAGAGTTGGTTTGTTAGCAAAAGCATTAGACCAATTCTCTAATATGCCTGTTGATTATGTTCAAAACGCATATACATTTGGCGGCAACCACGATAAGCCTAGAATGGCTGAATGTTATGGTTTAGATATGGCATTGTTCCATTCTAATCTTGATAATCATACAACCCCGGCTGAAATCGAACGCAGAAAAACTGCATATATGATTATGAACGATATGATGTTTAATAGCGATTTAGAACAACAAAATCCTGAATACGGGAACAAAACCGGTTGGGATATTATTAAAAACTCAGATGATTATTTCAATAACGTAAGCCCTATGGCTGTTGCAAAAGGCGACTGGCTGCGTTCAAGCATTGGTATTGCAAATAATATAATGAAGGAAGAAAGACTTGCAAAAGCTAAAACTAATGACGACAGAAAAGAAATAGAAGAAGACAGCAACAGAATCTATGCTGCATTGTCAAAGTCAATCAAAGATGTTGTAAGAGGGGATTTCTATCTTAACGGTGAAAATCCGAATAAAGACAAAGAAGTTGCAGATTCATACAAAAAACAACTTGAAAAAGATGGTTTTGGGGCAAAAGACTTTTTAACTGCATTTGATATCGTTGAACAACAAGCAAATGCTAAATATAAGCTTAAAGATAAAACATATTTAAATAACCCTGAAGCAAGAAAACGTTTCGTACAGCTTGTTGAAAAAATCGGAATCGGTATTCCGGCTGCAAAAGTTAGAATGTACAATCAAATGATTGCAGCAATACCTGGTAATCCAACAGTTTATGCCGGTGATGATTTTGCAATGACAGGCTACGAAGAAAAGAACCATAACGTATATCTTCAAAACAGAAATGTTGTTCCTTGGGATGTTGTTGATGAAAACAGTCCTCATTACAAAAAATATATTGCGGAACATAAAAAAGCAATTGATGGTATTGTCGGAACAAGAAATAACGATGTTGACCGAAAACTTGAAGCATTGAATAACGGAACAATGCATAAACTGGAAGATTTATACGGTGACAGCGTTGATGATAAACGTCCGGGTAAGAATTTGAAATGTCCGGCAATCTTAACTCAAGCACCGGATGGTTCAATGGCAATATCAGTATTTAACTATAACGGTATTCCGTTAGAAAATCCTTTGTTAGGAAAAACTATCAAAACAGAAAAAGATTTGGATAATGTACTTAATATCAAATCAACCCCTGTTGATATTGATAAATTAATGCTCCGAGGAGCAAAATCCGGGGAAAAACTTGAAATTCCGGATGGTACAAAATTCTATAATATTGAATCTACAGACCCTTCTTATTATGAATCTGCACATGATGATAACGGCGATTGTTATTTGAAACGTATTTTGATAGAAAATGGAAATAAAAAATATGAAAAAGTTCATATCGGTGCAGCAACAGCTCCGGAAGGTGTATTGAGATTGTATTATCAACCAGATGATGTTAAAGCAGAAATCAATAAAATAAAAGAACTGGAAAAGAAATATACACCGCAAACAGATGATACGAAAAAAGAACCTTCATTCAAAGGTCTGAAAGTTCGTCATTATTACAACCCTCAATACAATATTGCGGTATCAAATCCATATTCTCAACACAAAGAAACTAAGATGGGTGAAAATATTTCTATCGTCTCAAAGGGGTAAATAAATTAAGTTGAAATTCTGCTTACTCATTTAATTTAGATGATGAGGGGTAATAAATTAGGTTGAAATTCTGCTTACTCATTTAATTTAGATGATGAGGGGTAAATAAATTAGGTTGAAATTCTGCTTACTCATTTAATTTAGATGATGAGGGGTAAATAAATTAGGTTGAAATTCTGCT
>CALUXY010000057.1 GCA_944324855.1 Candidatus Gastranaerophilales bacterium
CTAAAAGGTGAAATACTAAATCCATTATTTAACCAATCTGAGTCATATTCAAAAGCAACAACTCTTTCAGGTGTTTTTGCAAGAGTTCCAACTAAAATATTGTTATAAAAAACTTTTAAATATCTATAGTTATCCATTTATAACCTCATCAATTGAGTTGTAGCCCTTTTGTGTGAATAAATTTTCTAAATCCTGCTCTAAATTAAGAGCGATTAGAATTTTTATAAAAGAATTCAGAGAAATTTCATACTTAGATTCAAACCTTTTAATAGAACCAAGACTAACACCTGATTTTGTTGCAAGTTGAGTTTGAGAAATCTTAAGCTTTTTCCTGTACTGTTTGATTTTCCTAACCAATTCTTTTGCGATATCATTAGGAGTTTTAGGGTTAAATAAAAAATCATTCATAGATAATATATTATCTTATTTTTATTAAAAAGTCAATATTTAGACAATATATTATCTTATATTAATCATAAGTACATAATACAACATAATTTAAGAAAAGGCCAAGATATGCACTGCTTTTTATTCACAAAAACATCGCATACTGGATAGTGCACGGACATATAGGATATCAAATAAAGCCACCCACGCAGCAGAGAAAGCAAAAAGCAGGACATACATAAAAGAATCACTTGAAAACAATAATAGTTAAGAATCCTCTTTCTAAAATATATTTTGATATAATTATTAATACTATTTAAACTTTTAATAGCATTTTGTCTATAATTTATATAACCTTTTAATTTCTTCTAAAGTAATATCAAAACCAATAGATTTGTATCTTGGAACAATTTGATTATAAATATTTTCTATTAACTGAGCCTTGACTTCCTTTGTTCCATTATGAAATGCTCTATGACAAGTAGGACACAAAGAAACAATATTTTCAACACAATCAACATTTATATTATACTCTTGCCATATTTGTTGTTGGTATTTTACTGGGACTAAATGGTGAGCTTCCATAAAGTTCTTCTGAGTTTTTGCAGATTTAAATGTAATATGTTCATGATTGTTTTCACATGCATAATAAGCATTTTGTATCGCAATTTTACCTAATAAAGGGTTTCTTCTATATTTTCTACTTATAGATGCTTCATTATATTGGGCTGGAGCAATTTCTGAAGCACCAACTGCGACATCTGGGTTAACATTGTATTCGTTTATATTGTCAATTTTATCTATATAATTATCATCTTTTTCTTCATCTGATTCTTCAGATTCTATTATTTCTTTTTCCTGAATAATCATGTTTTCTTCTGTATTTGTTTCTTGCGGAGGAATATCAATAAGGTTAATATTAAAATCTTGAATGTTGTATAAGAAATATGAATAATCAACATCTCGCAAAAGAATTTCATTCAGTTCTTCTATATCATATTTTTGCATAAAATTTTGATAAAAATAGTTGTCAAAAACTGGGTTTATTGAAATTTCAGAAGATGTTATATTGAACAATTTTGTATTGTTTCTGATTAAAGAAACTATCCTACTATAATCTCTATAGTGTGTAAAATATTCAGATACAGGGCTATTTGTTCTAATATATTCAACAGCCTGCTCCCATTGTGAATATTCTTTGCAAGTCATAATATAAGTATATAAATGTGCGAGCGAAATATTATTTATATTGTATTTAGATTGCAACTCTTTTAAAACTTTATAAATGAATATAACAGGTAAGATATTATAATCTTCATTATTATTTGCAGTATCAATAATAGCATGTATTTTAAATTTTAAAACTTGCTCTGTTATTATCTTATTATACTCATATAAGTTGAGCATTGGATTGATTGTCTTTAATTTATCATAAACAGCCGTCGGTTTTTCTTTATTATATTGTCCCCCTCTTTGATAAAAAGGAGTTTTGGTAATCAATCCAAAGAATTGTGGAATTACAAGAGTTCTGTGCCGGTTTGTTTCAATACCATATTCCATATGATGTTCTATAAAATATTGTTCAATATTCGTATTTTCTCTATCAGGAATATTTTCAAAAAAATTGGTAACTCTTATAATTTCATCAAAACTACTTACTTGTTGTTTTGTAAATACCCATACAGATTTTTCATCAAGGTTGCTCAAATATTCTTCTGCACTAATCATTATTTAATACCTCCTGAATTAAAATCCCCCAGAAATAAGCTAATTTAGGTGGTACAGCATTCCCTATTTGTTTATAAACCGAAGTTTTATTTCCTAAAAACTTGAATTCGTCTGGAAAACTTTGTATTCTTGCTCCTTCTCTTGGTGATAATGTTCTATCTTCAACTGGGTGAATAAATCTTCCACCTGAAGGTGTATCAAATCTTGTTGTTATAGTAGGTGCAACTCCTGTTTTTTCAAGTCTACCATATGCACCACTATGCACTGATTTTATAACATCTTTTAATTTAGTCCAATTTTCACCAGCAGATATTTGTTTTATTCTTTTTATAGCAATTTCACTATGATTTGGTTTTACATGATTATAAGTACAATTATTGGTATTTGATAAAAATTCTTGATACTTAGATTGAGGTTGTAAATCTTTAATTACACCTTCAGAGTTTTCATTTTTTAAATTAGAAATAGCATCCCAAACAGTCACTTTGTCAAAAAAACTCGGATATTTTTTTACAAGAGAATTTTTGGTAAAATTGATTAAATTATCAATATCTAATTCTTTATTTAAAGAACCTATAATAAAAACTCTTTCTCTTTGTTGTGGAATTCCGTATTCAATAGCTTTTACAACTATATGCTGCAAATAATACCTATCGCCATTAAAATTCTTTTCATCTGAAAACAAAGTTAAAATTTGTTTAAAAATTTCACCTTTTTCCATTGTTAATATTCCTTTAACATTTTCAAGGATAAAGACTTTAGGTCGCACTTGTTGAACAATTTTAAAATAGTATTTAAATAAATAATTCCTAGGATCATCTATAAAATTATTTTTCCTAATCCTTGCACCTGCCATTGAAAACCCTTGACAAGGTGGACCTCCGATAATAACATCTGCATTGAATTTAGAAAAATCAACTTCTTTTACTGCCTGTTTTATATCCATAGCATACATAGTCGTAGTTGGATGATTATAAGAATAAGTTTCAGCAATTTGTTTGTCATATTCAACTGCAGCAACAATATTAAAGCCAGCTTTTTCAAACCCTACTGAAAATCCACCTGCACCAGAAAATAAATCAATAACTTTATTCTTTTTCACCTATTTCACCTGCTAAACGATAATATAATTGATAATTTTTTATATAATTTGATTCTTCTTGAGTTAAATTATATAATTTAGATAATTCGTTGTCTATATTATCAATATAAAACTTGCAAAGTCTATGTTTATATTCAAACATTGCTTGTTTAGAATTTATTTTAACTTTAGTTTTTTCTAGTAAATTGTTTAATTCAATAGATAATTTTTTATATTTTCTGGCTTGTTGAGCTGTAATTTCTGGAACATAGAATTGTTCTAGCTCTTTGTTAGTTATATGCCAACAATCAGAGACTTTAATCCAATACCACCAATATAAGCTTGAATTAAGTATACAGTTTATTAAATGTACATAATTTTTATCATAATATAGAATTGAGTATTCATTACTTTTATAAGGAACAGCAATAAATGATTTTATCCAAAAAGCAGCTCTTTTATTTAAAAACAATGGGTATTCTTTTTCCATTATTTGTCTTGAAATAACAGAAGTCTTTTTACTATGAATTTTTGAATATATTTTTTCTTCGATAAAATTTGATAATTTAGGATAGAAATTATCTTGTTTATATTGGTTTAAAATTAAATTATTTTCTATAAATAAACGTGCTCTTTCTGATTTATACCAATATTTATAATCTGAAGTATATATTTCATGCTTTTCTCTTTTGCAAGATTTTTGTGCTATTAAAATATTTAATTTTTGATGAACTCCAACAAATAAACAATCGGGTCTATCAGCAAAACTCAAAATATATTGTTTATTTGTATTTTTTTCGACAAAATCTCTAATATTTGCCATTCTTGCAGTCGAAATATACGAAATTGGAATAATATATCCAATACCCCCTTCTTTTTTTAATAAATTTAAACTATTATGGATTACATCTGCATACAAATTGCCGTAAAGTACTGAGCTTGAATAATCAACGGTATTTTTTTCAACATATGGTGGATTACCGATGATTAATTGATATTCATCCCTAAATTCTGCAGCACTTGTTATAAAATTTAAATTATAAAAATTTAATTCTAAATTATCATAAATAATATTGATATCGACCGAATTGGAAATATATAGAGCTTTAAATAACAAACGCATTTTAGAAATATATGTTGAGAAACGATCAATATCATTTCCATGAATTGAATTAATGATTTTACAAATATCTTTGTTTGATATTTTTTTATTAGTTTGAGTTAACAAATTAACCTTACACTCAAAAGCTTTAACTAAAAAAGCACCTGTTCCACATGTGGGATCTAATATTTTTAAATCTATAATAAAATTATAAATTTGGGGATTTTCATTAGCTAACTTTCTTACCGTTTTGATTATAGTTTTAACATCATTAGGAAAATATTTGTTGTTTATTTTGTTGCAAATTAACTGGTATATACAATTATAAATTATGTATTCAGAAACATCTTCTGGAGTATAATACACACCATTACTTTTTTGGATATTAGTGCGTTCATTTAATTTTTCTAATTCTTGCTGAAAACTTTTTTCATCAATATTGTATTCTGCCATTATATATAATAAGTTTCTATAATACTCAAAAAATATAGTATTGTCATAATTCATTTGGGAAAATAATTGCATATTTTTAGATTTTTTTTTAATATTTTTACTTAAAAATTGCAATTTAAAATTAATATATTCTTCATTTTCACTATCATTTTGGTATATAGAATATACTGCAGTATTTAAATTTTTATTAAAAATTTTTTTTAATTCTTGTTTCTTATCTTTAATTTTTAAAACTTCCACAGCGACCCAATATAAAATACCTCACCACTATTTCTTAATTATAATATAAATATTTTAAACAAGACACTTTATGAAGTAAAAAAACTCAGATAATAGCTCTAAGAACATTTCTAAGTGATGTATGATACAACCTAAAAGGAGGTTGTATATGGGATTTGCTATTTAAATGCTAAAAATATTTACAATACTGTAGTTGTCATTGAGTATTTTGCAGGAGAGAGCAAAAGATAGAAGAATTGTATAATCTTACTCCAATTGTAGAAAATTTAAGGCTAGATACTGATACAGTAAACGCTTATTTTATAAATTATCCTGACAGAAAGAATTTTTAAATGGTATTTAAAACCTGTTTTAATACCGTTTAAAAAGTGTTCAAAAAAAAAAAAAAAAAAAAAAAAAAATAAATAAATAAATAAATAAATAAATAAATAAATTGTGTCTGAATGATACATTTTAAAAGAGTTTACTTGATATTTAAACATATACAGTTTTTGACAACAAAAAAGACGACTATTGTCGTCTTTTTTATAAATGGTGGGCCGCAGTGGACTGTCTTGCTCACTCGCGTTTAACGGCAATTCCGCATTTTGTTTTCAGTGATTTCATCACTTCTAACAAAACTGCTCCAGCCTCAGCTCGTTCGCGCTCGAACCACAAAAAGTGGTTCTCGCCCTACTAAAAAGATTAAAAAAGACAGGTACAAGACCTGTCTTTTTTAATCTGGGCCGCAGTGGACTCGAACCACCGACCTCACCCTTATCAGGGGTGCGCTCTAACCACCTGAGCTAGCAGCCCATTTAATTTTGCGAAAAGGATTTATTTCAGCTAGCCTTAACGCAAGTTTTAATTTATCATGAACAACTTTTAAAATCAAGTTTTTTGTATTATACTTTTAAAGAGAGGCTGAAACGATGATAAAGACACCAAAATCACTAAGACTTCACATTGGAATTTTTGGAAAAACAAATGTCGGAAAATCATCTTTTCTGAATGCAATCACCAAACAAAATATTTCAATAGTATCCGAAGTTGCAGGCACTACAACTGATGTTGTTGAAAAATCTATGGAATTATTTCCAATAGGCCCTGTCACTTTTTTGGATACTGCCGGAATAGATGATTCAACTGAACTCGGAGAACTAAGACTGGAAAAAACACTGCAGGTTATACCAAGGTGTGATGTTGCAGTCATAATAATTGATGCTGATGGATTAACAGATTATGAAAAAACGTTGATAGAAAAGTTCGGCGAATTCAATATTCCATATCAAATAGTAATAAACAAATACGATATCTCACAAATTCAGTCTGAAAAATATAATGAATTATTAGACTACACGAATATTATTATAGAAACATCCTCAATTAATGATAAAAATATTGTTGATAAGTTTGTTGAATCTATTATTAAAATTCTGCCGGATGAATTTATAAATCCGCCTTCAATCCTTGGTGATAAAGTAACAAAAGAAGATTTAGTTATACTTGTGACTCCTATTGATAAAGAAGCTCCAAAAGGACGATTAATATTACCGGAAGTCCAAACAATCCGCGATCTCCTTGATAATGATTGTATGGCACTTGTTATTCAAGAAAACAATCTTGAAAAAGCTTTGAATCTTCTAACAGTTAAACCTAAATTGGTTGTTACTGATTCGCAAGCTTTCAAAACAGTTGATAGAATCGTACCAGAAGATATTGATATTACATCTTTTTCAATACTTTTTGCACGACTTAAAGGTGATTTACAAACTTTTTTAAACGGATGCAAAGCAATTGATTCTCTTGAAGAAAATGATAGAGTTTTAATACTGGAAAGCTGTACTCACCATACAATAGAAGACGATATTGCTCGAGAAAAAATCCCTAAATTACTACAAAAAAAACTTGGTTTTAATTTGAAATTTGAATACAAATCCGGGCATGACTTCCCAAGTATCAGAGGTTATAAATTAATTATCCATTGCGGCGCCTGCATGACTAACAGAAAAGAAATATTATCAAGAATACTAATAGCTAACAAAAAAAATATTCCTATAACTAACTACGGAATGGTTATATCATATTGTCTGGGAATTTTAGACAGAGCAGTAAAAATTTTCGATTGTGAATAATTGTAAATCAAACACTTGTTAGAATTAAAAAAATAGTCTATAATAAAAATCGAGTTTTAAATAGATAGCTAGGGAATAAAGTATATTGTAACGATATCTAAAATTTTTGTAACAAAATAGCAATTTCATGGACTTTTTAAACTTATTTTATTTATAAGACGTGTATAGGGAAGGTAAGTTATATTGATTTCAAATTCAACAAGGTTAAGTGTCAACAATAATAGTGTAAATAATAACACTAAAAAAGATAATAAAACTAACTTCAAAGGGCTTGGAGCTATAGCTCTTAATATTCCTGCGAAAACTATGAACTGGATTGAAGAAGGCGGCTTTGTTACGTCATTCCTTATACAAGATACTCTTGGGATGACCGTTCCAAGAACCAGAGAAGGCTTATATAGAGATCGTGATAAGAAAAACACTAAATTTAAAGATATGAACTTCAAAGAAGCAGGTGAAGTATTCATTAGAGAATTTTTATCAGGACCTTTAATGATGTTCACCCCATTCTTAGTATTTGCTCTTACTAAAAAATTCATAGGTAAAAGTACGTTTAACCATACCGGCTTGATTAAAAAGCTTGGTAATAACTTTACTGAAACAATCAAAAATAAAAAAGCCGGAGATACTGTAAAAACTCTGAAAGAAAACTTCTATCGCAATACACTTGATAAAATGATAGAAGGAACAACTCCTAATGCTAAAGGTAAAAATGAGTTTATTGAAAAAATATATGGTCATGTAACTAAACTTGATACATTAGAATCTCAATTAAAAAATGCTAAAGGAAAATCATTCAAGGATAAGTTTACAAATATATTTAAGCCAAAATCTAAAAAAGTACAATCTGAAAAAGATATTTTGAAATCACAAATTGCAGAAACAAAAGGTAATATGCTGCAAGAATTAAATGATTTCCATACGGCTAATTCTACTGAATTTGGATTAGTTAACAAAATTAAACTTAATAATGATATATATGGTGCAAATGAATCAATTGAAGCAATGAGAAACTATGCATTTGATGCAATAAAGAGTGATGATGTTAGCAAATTAACAGAAGAATCAACTAAGAAATTTGCTAAACAAACAATGGCTAAGAGAATATTTGCAACAGTAGCTGCATCTCTCGGCACTATCGGTTCTACATCAATCGTTCCGGCAATTTATACAATTCTTAATCCTGTTCCTCCTGGAGCAATGGATAATGCTTGTTACAATCCGGATCATGAACATAAACCAGAAATTAAAACTAAACCGGAAAAACAAACAGATAAAAAAGGTGCAGTTCAATTCAAAGGAAATGTTCTGAAACAGTTACAATTTGATGGAAACCAATTAACTCCATTGTTAATGACAACATTAGCAGCAGGCGGTTTGATCGTTCCAAGAGTCCATACAGCAGTTAAACGTGCACCTATGGATGAAGATGGTAAGAAAAACTTAATTGAAGTTCCTGAAATATTGACAAGAGACGTTATATCTACAACTGCTGTAACATTTGGTGTACCTGTATTATCAAAAGCTATGGTTAATACATATGAAAATGCTTCAGGTTTTGTACTAATAAACAAACCGAAAAAAGAAATGTCAATGGCTAAGAAAATTCTTGATACTATAAATCCATTAAGCAGTGTTGAACCATTCAGCAACAAAGATTTAAAATCTATTTATGGGCATATTGAAAATAAAGAACAACTATTAAACTTCGCTAACTATATTGACGAACGCAAAGGTAATCTTGTTAAAGTATTCAAAACTCTGAAAAACGGTAAAGATTCTTTTGCCGGAACAGCTGCCAATTTTGATAATTTAACAGGTCTTGATAGAAAAGCTGCAAATTCAAAAATTATAGAAGTTATCACAAATCACTTTGATAATAATGCGGTTAAGAAACTTATGGAGCCTGCAAAACCTGGTAAAATCAATGGAATGCTTCAAAGAGCGATAGGATTAAACTCTGCTCCTAAAATGTTAAATACTTTAATCCTTGTACCTGTATTTCTTGGATTTATCCTACCAAAGATTGTTTATGGTATTACTGCCAAGAACAGAGAAAAATTGAATGCGGCAAAAAGAGAAAAAATGCAGCATAAACAACAGGTTGCTATGAACATGAACCAAAATCAACATAAACCAATTCAATATATTAACAATACTAAACGTACAACTTTTGAACAGCTAAAAAAACATACAACGAATTAATATATAGACATTACGTTAAAACAACGAGAGAGCTTTTGTGTGCTAGAGGATAAATAAGGAGTGAAAATTATGTTAAGTGTGTCAACGAATTCAATCAGAAACAACTATTCTCAATTAAAGTTTAAAAGAAACGAATCTGATGATGATAAACGCCCAGCAAAATCGACTGCAGGTAATAAAATACAAAAAGGAACACTAATTACCACAGCCGCATTTCTTGCAGGATTTGGAACCGGGAAAATATTGATGCCGGAATCAACAGTTTATGCATCACCAAAGGAAATAACAGCACCAATGCCTAAACCGGCTGATGCGGATAATAGTAATACTATTACCTGGGAAGAAGCGACTAATTCTTCTGCCCCTGCAGCACCTCAATCAAGCAATATCCCCCCAAGTGATAAAAAAAGAACCTGGACTAAGACAACAACATTCTCTGCAAATGGTGAAGAACATATTGCAATAAACAAATATACAGTAATGGAAGTACCATTCTTAGTTGAACAAACAGTAAAAAATGCAAGAACAAAACAATTTGAACAAAAAAATACATTTGCAGCCTATCAATTAATTCCAACAAAAGTAGAAATGAGAGGCGAAGGAAATAAACTTTTAGAAAAGAAAGTTCTTAACAATATGAATATAGAATATGGCGTGCCTGAATCCGCAAAAATTACAACATATAATGATGATGGTAGCATTTCATACACAGATATTCTTTATAAAATGCAAATGACATTTAGTGATAATAAGCCAAAAGCAAAACCTCAACCTAAATCAGAACCAAAGAAAGAATCTCAATCTAATAAAAACACTCAAGATGCTTTTGGAACTCTAATGGAAGATTTATTCTCAAATTAGCCTGTTAGACAAAGTTACGAATGATTTAATTTATATTGTAACGAAATGTAACAAAAGGAGTTAAAAAGCTAAAGTTTAGACTGATATATGCCGTAATCAATTACATAAGGA
>CALUXY010000058.1 GCA_944324855.1 Candidatus Gastranaerophilales bacterium
TGACACAGCTTTAGAATATATCAGAAGTTTATTCTACGATAAAATTCAGGAATTTTTAGTCTGATTACATTCTTTCCGGAGCAGAAACAGCAAGAATATCTTCTAAAGCATTGTGAAGAACTGTTTTTACACACCACACAAGAGAAATTCTCGCCTTCATCATCTCTTTATCATCTGAAATGACTCTATTCGCATTATAGAAAGAATGGAATTCACTTGCCAATTCCTGAACGTATCTGCAGATAGTATAAACCTGACGGGTTTCTGCTGAATTTTTAATAACAGATTTATATTCTTCAAGTTTTAATATAAGCTGTCTTGCGGTATCTATTGCAGGCAGAACCATTTCAGATTTAAAACCGCTGATAAGTTCTTTTAATTCATTTTCACACATCGGTGCAGGAGATTTTTCCCCTGTTTCCGTATTAATTTTTTCAGCAATAACGTTTCTCAAAATCGAGCAGGCTCTTGCATGAGCATACTGAACATAAAATACAGGATTTTCATCAGAATTTTTCTTAGCAAGTTCAATATCAAAATCAAGAGTTGTATCAATATTTCTCATTGACATCCAGAAACGTGTTGCATCAACGCCGACTTCGTCAATCAAATCTTCAAGCGTAACCATATTTTTACGTTTGCCCATTCTGACTTCGTTGCCGTCAACAACAAGATTAACAAGCTGACCTAAAAGAACTTCTAATTTATTCGGATCATATCCTAAAGCCTCAATTGATGCCTTTACACGAGCAACATAACCGTGATGGTCAGCGCCCCAGATGTTAATCATTCTGTCAAAACCGCGTTCCAATTTGTCTATATGATAAGCGATATCAGCTGTAAGGTAAGTATTTGAGCCATCTGCTTTTTTAATTACTCTATCTTGATCATCCCCGTAGTCAGAAGATTTAAACCAGTCGGCACCGTCTTTTTTATAAATTTTACCGCTTGCTTTCAATTTATTAACACATTCTTCAACTTTTCCTGATTTGTGCAGAGATAATTCTGAATAAAAATTGTCAAAATGAACTTTAAATTTATCTAATAAATCACGCTGAACCTTTTCTTCGTATTCTTTTGCAAAATCACATAATTTATTCAAAGTTGAAGGGTTTAAAGGTTTAAAGGTTGAAAGGTTTGTATCAGGGTATGTTTTTAGATATTCTTTTGCCACAGGAATTAAGTAATCCCCAGGATAATAATTTTTTCGTTCAGTTTCATCTGTCGGGAAATCTACATCTTCACCCAACTCCTTACGAATTCTGATTGCAAGAGAATTCCCGAGTTTTTGAATTTGTGAGCCTGCATCATTAATATAAAATTCCTGATAAACGTCATGCCCGTAGAATTTTAAAAGATTTGCAAGAACAGAACCCATAGCAGCCCAACGACCGTGCCCGATATGAAAAGGACCTGTCGGATTTGCCGATACGTATTCTAAGATTATTTTTTCTGTTTCAACATTTTCAGGTTTCCCGAATTTCTTTTTCACAGTAAAGATTTCTTCAACAAGATTAGAGAGAATTTTTTTACCTGCTTTAAAATTTATAAATCCACCGATAACAGTGTATTCATTATCATCTTTTTCAATATATTCTAAGATAGCGTTTGCAATCTGAGGGGGAGCAATTTTTGCAAATCTTGCAAGCTGCGAAACGTTAACCGCATAGTCGCCAAAATCAACATTTTTAGGGCGTTCCGGTTTTAAAGTTCCTTTTTCATATACAGACATCGCACCTAATTTATTATCTTTTACTGCTTTTTCGATTGCTTTCTCTATTTCATTTATAAAATAATCTTTTATCATATTTCTCTCCATAAAATTCATCCGTGAGATAATTATACTATAAACAAACTATATGAAATCAGATGTTTGTAATATAATATTAATATGATGAACGTTCAAAACATAATCGACAGAATACGTGAAATCATGAGTGATGAAACTGTTATTCAACTTAAAGATGAGTTGAACAGCTATCACGTTGCAGATTTGGCTGATATTTTTCAGGAGTTGAAACCCGAGGAAAGATTACAGTGCTTCAAACTTCTTGAAATAGAAAAAGCTGCCGATTTAATGGAATACTTGCCTCCTCAAATGCAGGTTGAACTTTTAAGTGACATAGATGAAAATCTTGCCTCACAAATTTTAACTCAATTACCGCATGACGCTGCCGCAGACGTTCTGGGAGACATGGAAGAAGATGAAAGTGAAACCTATTTAGACAAACTCCCCCATAAATTTTCCGAAGAAGTCAGAGAACTTCTAACATACAATGAAGATACCGCGGGCGGTATCATGAATCCTTCCGTTTTAACCGTAAATTCTGATATGAGCGTTCAGGATGTTTTAAATCATATAAGAATAAAAGCAGAACAGGATAACATGGAACTTTATTACGTCTACGTTGTTGATAAACAAAATCACCTGTTAGGCGTTGTTTCATTGAGAAAACTTCTAACTTCTCCAACAAATCAAAAAGTCGAAGATATAATGATTTCTGATATAGTAAAATTACATGTTGACGATTACAGTGACTATATCATTGATGAATTTATGAAATACCAGTACAATGCGCTTCCTGTAGTTGATCTTTATAACAGATTAAAAGGGATGATTACCTGGGATGATGTTCATGATTTGTTTGAAGAAGAAACAACCGAAGAAATCTATCAGTCATCAGGTATTTCAACTGAAATAGTTGACGAAGACGAAATTTTAACAGGGAATGTTTTAAATGCAATAAGAGCAAGAACTCCATGGCTTTTTATAACATTAATAGGAGAATTTGTTGCGGTTAATGTGGGACATCATTTTGACCATACATTACAGGCTCTTCCTATTATCGCCATATTTATGCCGCTATTAGCAGGTCTTGGCGGGAATATCGGCACACAGAGCATTACTCTTATGGTACGCGGGCTTTCAACAGGTCAGGTTACCCTAAATTCAGCAGTACACCATATTTTTAGAGAAACTTTTATAGGATTTGTAATAGGTTCTATATTCGGGCTTCTTGTAACACTTGTTACATGGGGCTGGCAGCACAGTATAGAACTCGGAGCAATAGTCGGAATTGCAATGGCTATAAATATGACAATGGCTACAATTATCGGTACATTTACACCGTTTGCCCTTAAAGCAATGAAAGTAGATCCTGCCGTCGCATCAGGACCTGTTATTGCGACAACTATTGATGTTTTAGGGTTGGCAATATACTTTACCCTTGTGTCAACCTATTTAATTAAGGTTATATAAAAAAGGTAAAATAATATGACAAATGAAACTCAACACAACAGAAACAACTATGAAAGATATGAGAGAGCTGAAAGTTTTGTAAGACATGCAAGAGAAGCAAGAGAAGAACGTTCGTCTTTTGCTAAAGTTTTAATCGGAATGATAATTGTATTTATTGGTGTTTTATTAAGCATATTTGTCCTTGCGGGCAACGAAAACTTTATTGCTAAACACTTCGGCAAAGATTCCATAATAACCAAAATTTATCAAAAATTAACAATAAGCAATGCAAACAAAGAACATGCAGATTTTGCTCTTCCGTTTGGTTTAAGACGTCAAAATATACTCTTTTTGGGAGTTGATGCCAGCGGAAACCCTAATGATTTATGGACAGGAACAAGAACCGATACTATAATTCTTGTAAACATTGATCCGCGGACCAAATCCATTAATGCCTTATCAATTCCCCGCGACAGTAAAGTCTATCTCCCGGGAGATAACGGCGTAAATAAAATTAATGCAGCGCACGCTTTAGGCGGTATTGAAATGACCAAAAAGACAATCGAAGATACACTCGGTGTTCATATTGACAGATATATTATGGTACATGACAGTGCTGTAAAAGAAATTGTGGATGCAATGGACGGAATTGATATTTATATTGAAAAACCTATGCATTACAATGATTATTCAGGGAATTTACACATAAACTTTACCAAAGGCGATCATCACCTGAACGGTCAGCAGGCTGTTGAATATTTAAGATTCAGACATGATGCACTCGGTGATATCGGAAGAACCCAAAGGCAGCAATGGCTTTTAAGAAGTCTTATGAATAAATTAAAGCAGCCTGAAACTATTACAAAAATCCCTGATATCATCTCAGTTGCAAAAAAATACGTAAAAACAGATATGTCATTCTATGAAATGTCACAGTATGCAGCGCTTACAAAACATATTGACATGGATAAAATAGAAGTAGCAATGCTTCCCGGAGCACCAAATCAAAAAGGTTATATAAGTTACTGGATTTTAGACCCGGAAAAAACACAGGAAGTTGTAAACAGAGTAATCTACAGAGATAAAACAGCAATTGATGAAACTGCACAAATGAGTGCAGGAGTTATGGCATCAAGTTCCGCTAAAGCTGAACAAATGGCAGAAAATCTCAGAGCAGCAAATATTGACGTAAAATGCACCGGTATAACAACCAGAGCGCATTCACAGTTTGTTGCACATTCTTCTAAAGTAACAAACGATTATTACAACTGGCTAAAGAAAAAGAATGAAGCATTCGGAGGATTTCAATTTGTATATGATCCTGTTAATTACCAGTGCGGAGAAACAGATTTTACAATAATATTATCAGGGAACTAATTCTCTGATTATGTGCCTGTAGCTCAGTTGGATAGAGCGTTTCCCTCCGAAGGAAAAGGTCGTGCGTTCGAATCGCATCAGGCACAAAAAAGGTTGATATCAATATGTGATATTGACCTTTTTTGATGTATTGACAGCCATTCGAGCGAAATTTTTGCAGAGGGTGTAAGTATTAAATTATAGCAATCTTAATTGCTATTGATAATTACAAAAATAAAATTTATTTATAAATTTATTATATCGTTATGAATTTTATAAAGGAGTTGCAAATGAGTCTCATCAGAATATTTTAGCATTTTTTTAAATTCCTCTTTTATATAATTTGCATCTTTTAATCCATCAAAATTAAAAAATTCTTTTATTTCAACATTCAATGCAACTGCTATTCTATCCAAAGTTTCTATTGAAGGATAAGAACCTGCTATTTCAAGTTTAGAAATATGTTTTGTATCACGGCCTATAAGTTCTGCAAGTTTATCCTGCGTAAGCCCGCGGCTTTTTCTTAATTGTTTTAATCTTATTGCCAATAATTCTTTTGTAGTCTTCATAAATATACCTATAAAGATAGTAAAAATAAATTGACAAAAATAAAACATCATGAAATAATTACTTTTAATTATATAAGTATCATTATAATAGTATATATATAAAAAAATAGTCATTTAAAGCAGATAAATAGGAAAAGAGATGAAAGAGATATGTGTTATAATACCTGTTTTTAATG
Organism: Candidatus Gastranaerophilales bacterium; assembly: GCA_944324855.1. Classification (GTDB taxonomy): domain Bacteria; phylum Cyanobacteriota; class Vampirovibrionia; order Gastranaerophilales; family Gastranaerophilaceae; genus UMGS1585. The sequence continues at coordinate 5,340 of CALUXY010000058.1, forward strand.
CACTCAAAGAAACTAAAGCTTGCATTAAAAGTATTTTAAGAAATTTTGACTTTAAAAGAGGAAATGTAATAATTGCTGATGATTGTTCAAATATTCAAACAGAAAAATTCCTAAAAAAAATTTGCTCTAAATATCCAGAAAAATTAACACTTATAAGAAATAATAATAATCTCGGCTATTTAAAAAACTGCAATAACGCCGTAACTAAAACCAATGCAGAAATAGTAGTTCTTTTAAACAGTGATTGCGAAATACCGCCGAATTTTACAGATAAAATATTTAAATGTTTTAATTCAGCCCCGGACATTATTACTGCTTCACCTATCGCTTCAAACAGTGCTACATATTTTATCCCGCAAATTCTACCATTAAAGTTAATGAATAATATTTTATCAAAAAGAAAGGCAACTTATCCTGAAGTATTTAATTCGGAAGGTTTTTGTTTCTGTATTAGAAAATCTTTTATTGATAAATATGGATTGTTTGATGAAATTTATGATAAGGGATATTTTGAAGAAGTTGATTTTTGTTTCAAAGTCCGACAGTCAAATAAAAAATGTGTGCTTATTGATGATTTATATGTAAAGCATAAAAGAAATAAAAGCTTCGGAATTAAGCGTCAGGAATTGATGATACGTAACAAAAAAATTTTCTATGATAGATGGAAATATTTTATAAATCAACTTGAACTTATGGATATAAAACCATTTAAAGAAATAATACAAGAGGAATTCGGAATATTTAGTTTTATCCCATTAAATATAATTAAGATTTATAATATTTTTACAAAGCCAAATAGATTATATACTTTAAAAAATCTGTTCACAAAAATTCAAACACCTGAAGATAGAAAAAAGATAATATATACATGTATATCAGGTCAATGTGATTTTATGCCTGTCATTCAAACATACTATGCAAAAGATTGGCATTATGTATGCTTTACAAACAACAAAAAGCTGCTTGCTATGAAACGATTGGGGATGTGGGAAATACACAAAATGCAATTTAACAAACTTGATGATACAAAAAATGCAAGATGGCATAAATTACATCCGGACGATCTATTTCCTGACAGCACAGAAAGTTTATGGATAGATGCTAATTTAGACATTCTAACCGACCAATTATTTAAAACAATTAATAACAAAAACTCAATTATGTTAATTCCAAAACATAACCTGAGAGACTGTGTTTTTGAAGAAATTAAAGTTTTGAGAAAAAAAAGAAAAGAAAATAATGATGTACTGGAAAAAATCAAAGATTATTTAATCAAAAACAATATGCCTGAAAATTACGGTCTTAATGAAACAAATATATTGTACAGGAAACATCACAATCCTATAATCAAAAAAATTATGAATGAATGGTGGGAAATGATTGAAAATTATTCAAAGCGTGACCAATTATCATTGTCATTTATTTTATGGCGTAATAAAATAAATGTTAAAGATATAAGCATAGAAAATACTCGTACTGATATGGAAAATTTTAAAATATACACACATAATTTGCCAAATACTTTTGGAGGGAAAATATTAAAATTGTTATTTTACTAATACTACAATTTATTATTTTTTCTAAATCCGCAGTTGTCTTCAACAATATAACGACTGATTTTTGAGAGTTTTTCCTGGAGTTGCTGACGGGTTGCGCTGACTTTGTTAGGATAAATTTCATACATTTTTTTATGATAATCATCAGTAAGATTCGGCATAACAACATTTGCTCCGCTTTGTAAAGCTAAAAGCCACCCGTCAGAACGTAACGTTTCCATTGCAGTTGTTGCCGGAATATTTATATCAGGCAGCAAAACACGTGTAAGCGCCATAACTTTTATTGCGAGGTCTAAATTACCTGTATTTTTATCCTTCAAAGGTGTTTGCGGATGCGGGATAAAAGGTCCTATACCTACCATATCGGCATTTAGTTCTTTAAAAAATAAAATATCCTCCGCTAACGATTCAATAGTTTGCCCGGGCAGTCCGACAAGACAGCCTGTTCCTGTCTCATAGCCAAGTTTTTTTAAGTCATACAAACAACGTTTTCTATTTTGAAAGTCTGCATAAGGGTGCATTTTTTTATACAAATTTTCATCAGTCGTTTCAATACGCAGCAAAAACCTGTCAGCACCGGCTTCTTTATAAGCTTTGTATTCGTCGAAAGTTTTTTCACCTATACTTAACGTAACTGCAACACCTAATGCTTTAATTTCTGAAACTAAATCGCACAATAAACCGGTAGTATAAAAATCATCTTCTCCTGATTGAAGTACAATCGTTTTAAAACCGCCATTAACCCCCTTTTTAGCAATAGTAAGAATTTCAGATTTAGAAAGTCTGTATCTTTTTACAAATTTATTTTGAGATTGTAGCCCGCAGTAAAGACAATTTCGCTTACAGATATTAGAAAATTCTATAAGTCCTCTTAAATGTACTCCGTCGCCGACATATTGATGACGTATTTTATCTGCTTCTTTTAAGATTTCACTATCACAGGATTTGAGAATATCAATAATTTCTTTTTTGGACAAATTCATAAAAAAATTATATCATATCAAGAATAATATAAATTTTTATATTATAATAAACATGGTTGACAGCCGGTTTTATAAAAATCGAAAAAGTATGAGGCTTCGTAGCTCAGCAGGATAGAGCAGCGGTTTCCTAAACCGAAGATCGCGCGTTCGAATCGCGCCGGGGCCACCATACTTTTTTATAAAATTCATTAATTAAATTGCCGGCTGCGATGAGAACGCCTTTTTGCGTTCGGCGCGAGTGAGCTGAGGGCGAAGGCTTATCTGTGAAGTAAATTTATTTACTTTTGTATACATTTATAAACACTTACTCTAAAATAATATAACCGCTAAAAGTGCAAATAAAATCAACGGAATATTATAATGCAAAAATGTCGGGACACATGTATCTTTAATATGATCATGCTGCCCGTCGACATTTAATCCTGCAGTCGGACCAAGTGTTGTACCTGATGCAGGAGAGCCGGCATCCCCAAGAGCAGCTGCAGACGCAAATACCACAATAGCTTCAAAAGGAGTAAAGCCTAAATTGACAAATATCGGGACAAATAAAACCGCTAAAATAGGAATTGTACCGAATGATGTTCCGATACCTATTGTTATAAACAAGCCAACAACCAGCATTAAAAAAGATGCAAGAAGTTTTGAACCCATCATAAACGGAATTAATGCATTCACAAGAGTATCTATACCGCCTGTAGATTTTAATACTCCGGCAAACCCGGCAGCCACAAGCATTACGAAAGCTACATACCCCATAAGCCCAATACCTTCATTTATTAAAGTATCCATCTTTTCAGGATCAATTGCACGTGTACCGAAAATTATTGTCAAACCTATTAAAGCACCCAGCGGCAAAGATTTAGTCCAAAGTTGCACAACAAGTGTTGCAATCGCCGCAAACAAAGTTATATAATGACTGCCTGTAAAACGCAGCGAACGCCGTCTTTCTTCTCTGAAAGGTATATTTTCGTATTCTCTCGGTTTTCTGTAAGAAACAAACACTGCCCACAAAAGTCCGCATAAAAGCCCTAAACCTAATATCCAAACAGATTGCCACACATCAGTGACCGTAACTTTCATACCGTTTGATGACATATTGTCTGCAAGCAATCTTTGAAAAATCAATCCAAACCCTGCAGGAAATACGATATAAGGGGTTACAAGCCCGAACGCCAGAGCGCAGGCAACAGCACGTCTGTCAAGTTTGAGTTTATTCATAACAGAAATTAAAGGCGGAATTATGACAGGAATAAAGGCAATATGAACAGGTATAAGGTTTTGCGATGCGCAGGCAAGAAGCGTTAATATCAAAAGCAGCATAAATTTGTTATTTTTGATCAATAAAGAAATCCTTTTTGCCAGCACGTCAGCGAGCCCTGTATGCGCCATAGCAGCAGCAAACGTTCCAAGCAGAATGTAACTCAATGCTGTTTCACTGTTCTGTCCCATTCCGTTTATAAAAACATCCATAATTTGCCCCGCGTGCATTCCTGCAACTTTGCCTGCTACAACGGCACAAACAATCAATGCCAGCAAAACATTAATCCTGCACAAACACAATATGCAAAGTAAAATAACAGATACAATTATAGGGTTTATCAGTAATTCCATTGCCACTCACTAAAACTCTCTCCCAAGAGGGACGAGAGAATATTATCATAATTCCTCAAACTTTGGCTTACGCCCGCAGGATTTGTCCTCATCACAAAAGCCTAAACGTTCGCACTTCGGGACAAGATAGGGTTTTAGCCACGGTTCCTCTTTTATAAGTTCATCA
>CALUXY010000059.1 GCA_944324855.1 Candidatus Gastranaerophilales bacterium
TCTGCCTACTCGTTAGAAGTATGGGGGGTAAATGTATTTGGTTGGAACTCTGCCTACTCGTTAGAAGTGGGGGGGGTAAATGTATTTGGTTGTAATTCTGCCTACTCGTTAGAAGTGGGGGGGGTAAATTTAGATTCCAATATTGGTAAGAACCTGAAACCAGTTTAGGTTGACAAGGAGTGTTGGTTTTACTTAGCAGCCTAACCACTTGACTACTTAGCCGCATTTTTAATCATGCCTCAATCTTCACTAACCACTATATTTATTTTCTGTTATAATAAACAAATGAAGATTTTAGTTGTAGATGATATGTTATCTTGGAGAGAGTTTCACAAAACAGCACTCGAAGAAATATTTATAGAAAACGGCTGTATAATAGATACTGCAGATTCTGCAAGAGAAGGTCTGGACAAATTGTACGAAAATACATCTTCTCCGTATAACTTAATTATTACAGACTTACAGATGGAGGACGATTTTAGACCGCAATACGCAGGAGAATGGTTCGTTGAACAAATTAAAAACCTTCCGTCATACAGAAAAACTAAAATAGTTATATCTTCAGGAACATATAATATCAAACATATTGCAGAGAGTTTAAATGTTGATTATATTCCAAAACGTGTTGCCTGTACAGACAGAGAAAAATATGAGGAGACAATAATTGGAAGATAAAGAACCTAAAAAAGTTATAGGTCTTATGTCGGGAACATCCTGTGACTCAATTGATGCAGGGTTATGTATCGTAAATCCGGATTTGTCATGCGAACTTGTTCAGGGGATTAATTATAAATATCCTCCGCATATTCAAGCAAAAATTTTTCAAGCGTTTAATCAGGATATTACAATTAAAGAACTATGCCAGTTAAATTTTGCAGTAGGTGAATGTTTTGCAAAAGCTGCAAATATTCTTATTGCAGAGCATGGCAAACCGGATATTATTGCAAGCCACGGACAAACGGTTTATCATTTTCCTTATGATGAAAAAATTGATGATATAAGCCTGAAAAGCACATTACAAATAGGTGACAGCGCTGTTATCGCAGCAAAAACAGGATGTCTGACAATCTCTAATTTCAGAGAAGCAGATATTGCACACGGCGGACAAGGTGCGCCTTTAGTTTGTTTTGCAGACAGACAATGGTTTAGAAACGCAGCCGTCCAAAATATCGGCGGGATTTCCAACGTAACGGTAGTATCTGACGACTGCCTGCCGTTCGGATTTGATACAGGCTGCGGGAATATTATGATTGATTATTGTGTTCGAAAATTCTTTAACAAACCTTATGACAATGACGGAGAAATTGCACAAAGCGGAATCATATCCGAAAATTGGCTTAATTGTCTTTTAGAAGATGAGTACTATTTTATTTCTCCACCAAAAACTACAGGACGTGAATATTTTTCACCTAAGTATATCGAAAATATTTTAAAGTTTGCACCGGCTGACCCGAAGGATATTATTGCAACACTCACCGCACTTACGGCAAAAACAATTGCACAGGCATACGAAAGATTTGTTTATCCAAATACACACATAAATGAAGTAATAATAGGCGGCGGCGGAACGTATAACAAGTGCATGATGAAGTTTTTGAGAGGATATCTGCCTAAACATATCGAACTTAAAACACATGAAGATTATGGAATCTCTAATAATTTTAAAGAAGTTATGGCATTCGCACTTTTAGGGTACTGCAATTATTACGGAATCCCTAACAACGTTCCATCCTGTACAGGAGCAGAAAAAGCCGTTGTACTGGGAAAAGTTTCTTATCCGAATTAATGGAATACCGGCTTTTCATTTAATCTTATTTGATATAGAATAGTTATAAAGTTAACGGGAAGTAAATTATAAGGAGAGATTTGAATATGGAACGTCAAAGACCTAAAGAACAGGATAAAATTCTTCGCAGAAGTAATTTTGAAGCGGTGGAAGAAAACCTTACACCTGAACAGGCTAAACTTGAGGCATCAAGATGTTTGAATTGTAAAAATCCAAGATGCGTAAAAGGATGTCCTGTTAATATTCAAATTCCTCAATTTATACAAGCGGTAAAAGAAGATAACCTTGAAAAAGCAGGCGAAATTATCCGCCAAACAAGCATGTTACCATCTGTTTGCGGACGTGTCTGCCCTCAAGAAAGACAATGTGAAGGTCAATGTGTTTTAGGTATTAAAGGCGAAGCTGTAGCAATCGGGGCTCTTGAAAGATACGTCGGTGACAATACAAGACCTAAAGAAACAACAATTACACCTTCCGGTAAAAAAGTTGCAGTCATAGGTTCAGGATGTGCCGGAATCACTGCTGCATCCGACCTTAGAAAAGCAGGACACGAAGTTGTTGTATTTGAGGCTCTTCACAAATTCGGCGGCGTATTGAGATACGGAATCCCGCCTTTCAGATTACCTAGAGTTGTACTAGATAGAGAAATTGATGCCCTTAAAGCAATGGGCGTTGAATTTAAGAAAAACGTTATTGTAGGGAAATCCATCACAATTAAACAACTTGAAGAAGACGGGTTTGATGCAATATTCATTTGTTCAGGCGCAGGACTCCCTAAAATGATGGGTATTCCGGGCGAAAACCTGAACGGAGTATTCTCTGCAAATGAATTCTTAACACGTGTTAACCTGATGCAGGCAAACGACGAAAATACACCAACTCCGCTTAAAGTAGGTGAAAAAGTTGCAGTTATTGGCGGCGGCAACGTTGCGATGGATGCAGCAAGAACAGCTGTCAGAGTCGGATTCAAGGAAGTTTATATCGTATACAGGCGTACAGAAAAAGAACTTCCTGCACGTTTAGAAGAAATAAGACACGCAAAAGAAGAAGGTGTTATATTCAAATTCTTACACGCACCTTATGAAATTATAGACAAAGACGGTTATGTCGGTGGTATGAAATTTGAAATCATGGAACTCGGGGAACCTGATGAATCAGGAAGATGCAAACCAATCGGTACAGGTAAATATGAAACATTTGATGTAGATACTGTTATCGTTGCATTAGGAACAGGCCCTAACCCTATTATCCAAAAATCATCAGAGGCTGACGGAATCGAATTCGCAACCGATAAACGCGGATATTTTACCGTTGACGAAGAAACAAGAGAAACATCTATTCCTAGAATCTACGCAGGCGGTGATGTTGCGCCGGTAGGGACATCTAATGCAATCAATGCAATGGGTGCAGGGAAAAAGGCAGCAAAAGCAATTAATGAATATCTTGCAGCAAAATAAAACTAAAAAGTTTTTTATATCATTCCTTATACAGGCATTATTTATGGTGCCTGTATTTGGTATTGATTTGGATTATACGGTTGATGATGCGATAAGAAAAAATTACGGAGTCGGCACAAACGGAATTAATAATGCAAAACCAACGGTTAAACCGGCACAAAAAACAACACCTGCACCGGCAAAACCCAAAACAACGGAATCCATGCCAAAACTTCCTGCTATTCCGCAAAATAAACAACCGGTATCAAAACAAACTACAGCTACAACAAATAAAACCACACCCGTAAAAAAAGCTGTTATAAAAAAAACAACTGCACCATCTAAATCCTTCCCGATGCGAAAAGGAATGTCATTTGAAATAGTTAATGCAAGTGCCATTTCAGACAAACAAAGAGCCGGCACAAGAATAGTATTTACAACTAAAAAGCCTATTAAAACAGCGTATTATACTATTCCGCAGGGAACAAAACTCACAGGAGAAATAGCAGAATCTCATACTCCGCAAATTTCCGGAAACGGTGGTCTTGTTTCATTATCTATTGATACCATTATTCTTGGAGGGAAATACCAGCGTATTGAAACCAGAGTATTAAGAGTCGGCGGGAAAAAAGTTTTCTTGGAAGATATAAAAGGTAAACGTTCTTATTGGAAAAATACCGTAAACAAAGGTAAATGGGGCAGAAGAACTTTCCATAAAATGAACAAATTATCCGCAGATTTGATTCAGGATAAAACAACCGTTATACTCTCACCGTTTACGTTTGTGTATGGAGTTGTATTAGGCACAGTAAGCACTGCAACTTCTCCGATTGTATCTTTATTCTGTAAAGGCGGCTCTGTTTACATTCCTGCAAATACTCCGTTTAAAATTAAACTTACGCAAGATGTAAAACTTTACTATTAGCCATCTTGAAAACGTTGCAAAATCATCTTGATTATGTTACAATATTAATATGACAAATTTAGAAAAAAGTTTATTGCGGAATACACACCGGAAGCTCAAAAGCAACTTTTTGAATTGTCTAAAGAAAACCGAATAAAAATAATTGCGGCAATAGGTGCATTCGAGTTAATGGGAACTGCGTACAAAAATATTAATCAACTTGAATATGATTTGTATGAAATCAAACCCAAAGGAGTTCGTGCCTACTTTAAATATGATACCGAGCGTAAACGAATAATCATAATTGGTTTTATTACACTGAAAAAAACTCAAGAAGCACCTAAGCGCTATATGAAACAAGCTGTAAGAAATATAGATAATTATAAAAGGAGTATCAACAATGACAAATAATAAAATAATTACAAATGATGACATCATTAATTCACTTCCCGTAGATGAACAAGCAAAAATTAAAGAGCTCATTGAGCAAGATATAAAAAAATGGGGTGGTGCACGCAAAAATAGCGGGCGAAAACCAACTACCGGTAAAGTTTTAAAATTTACAAAACGTTTGACTGAAGAAGAAGTACAGTTTATTAATTATGCACGTGAACATCATTTAAATTTTAATGATTTGATGCAAATGTAAATTCAACCGTTAAATCGAAAATACGCGTTTATACGTGGTTTTAAAGAATTTTCTTAAAATATGCGCAGTTTCAATAAATATTATGCCAAGATATGGAATTGTACAGAGTTTTGTCCAATAACATCCAGCATCTTCTGAAATTGCTTTATCTATAAATTCATTCAAACTTAATGTGAAATCATGCCCCCAAAAATATGCCGTCTTTAACTGTTTATAATTAATAAGATTGTACATGAATTTTGAATACAAAGATTCATTCATATACTGTTTGAAGAATTTATTAAATGCAATTATTTGTTCATAATTAGGACCTATATCATTTCTTCCGACGTAAGTTCTATACCTTAAAAGTTTGTTGCTTCTAAATATTATAGCGCCGTCATCATCTTTCATTGTATTTGCAACAAATGGTTTATCTCCGATTCCGCCAAATTGACCATAGTAACCCATATCAAAAATATGATCTCTAAGATTTTGTGTTTTGTACACAGTGGGTGAAAATACATAACGCTGCATTCGATAAAGATAATTCGCAAATGTTCTCTTATCAGAACAATAATCGAATCTTTTTGATGCTTTTTTCCAATCATCATTAGTCGGATTTGACCAGCCTTGATAATGTGTTGAAACAATCGCCGTATTAGGGAATTTGTTTATAGCAGAAATTGCATACTCAACATAATCAGGATGCATAACATCAACATCATGAAACATTATTACAAATTCTGTTTTTGTCATTTCAATCGCTTTTTTAAATACCTCAACTTTTTCTTCAGTATACTCATGCCAAAAATAACGCAGGTTAGGATGAGTTTTACTCATCTCATATATCATATCACCCGTTCCGTCAGAGCTTCCTATATCCATAACGGTTATATTTATATCTCCGATTGACTGGTTTAAAAGGCTTGTAACCGCATCTTTTAAATAATCTTTTCTGTTACTTGTAAAAACAAATGCTTCAATATTCTCTTTTGTATACATATAATCCTCACTTGTGATTAATTATACCATTAAAATTTATGATATAATGAAAAAGATTTAGAGGATAGTTATGTATAATTTGCTTTACGAATTGAAAAATAATTATAACGCAGTCGGGTTAAAAGCAGAATTTGAATCAGAAGGTGCATCATATGACGAAGTCAAAAAATTAAAACAGTTTTCATTACAATTAGAACTTCCTCTAACTCTTAAAATCGGCGGCTGCGGAGCATTAAGGGATATGATTGAGTCTAAAAAAATCGGAGTTAATGCGATTGTAGCTCCGATGATTGAATCTAAATATGCACTTAATAAATTTATCCAAACGTATAAATCTGTTTATACGGAACAAGATATTGATTTATATATTAATATAGAAACTTTCACCGGCTATAATGCACTTGATGAAATAATTTCCGATAATGATTTTAAATACATAAAAGGCATAGTTTTCGGAAGAGGGGATATGGCAGAATCAATCGGAATAAATAATCCGGAGGATTCGAAGCTGCTGAACATCGGAAAAACTATACGTGGAAAAATTCAAGATAAAGAACTTATTACCGGCGGAAAAATTACTGCAGAATCTTTACCTTTTTTGAGAGAAATATCTACGGATAAATTTGAAACAAGAAAGATTATTTTTGATAAAAATGCAACAAAGGAAAGTATAGAAAAAGCATTGGAGTTTGAACTTATGTGGGTTAAAAATAATACTCCTGACAACGTAAAAAGAATATTAGAAATAGAAAAAAGGAGAGGAGTACTTCATAATGTATCATAATTATATCTTTGATCTTGACGGTACAATAATAAACTCATCAAAAGAAGTACTTCTCTGTTTTGAAAAAGCGTTTGAAAAAGCAAATTATGAAATCGATAAATCAAGACTGACTCCGAACGTTATAGGTCCGCCGTTGAATGAAATCATTAAACTCATTGCCCCTGGTATCCAAGAAACAGATATCAATAAAGTAGTTGAATATTTTAGAGAACTTTATGATTTTGAAGAAAATGATATAAGCGAGTTTTATCAAGGAATACCTGAAGTTTTAACAACTCTAAAAAATATGAATAAAAAACTTTTTATTGCAACGTATAAACCTGAAAAACCGACAATGAGAATTATTAAACAGTTTCACCTTGATAAATTTGATGATATTTATACAATTGATAAATTCGGAAAGCACATTACCAAAACAGAGATGATTAACGATATTATTGAAAAATATAATCTTAATAAATCGGAAACAGTAATGATAGGAGATGCATCATCTGATGTTATCTGCGCAAAAGAAGCAGGAGTTTTAGCGATAGGAGTTTTATGGGGGTATGGAGAGAACAAAGAACCGCTGATTAAGAATTCTGATATCGTTATAAATTCTGCAAACGAAATACTTGAAATTAAAGAAAGGTTAGTCAATGTCTAAAAGAGTTTTATTAACAGGTGCTACAGGACTTATAGGAAAAGAAATTATACAGCCTTTAATAAATATGGGATATGAAATTTATGCAATTACCATTGATGAAAATAATCCAAATAACGGAGTCAATTGGATAAAATGTAATCTGTTTGAAGAAAACTCAATTAAAACCGTAATGGAAAAAGTAAAACCAACTCACCTTATGAATTTTGCCTGGGCAACAACCGGTGATTACTTGACATCGGAAATAAATCTTGAATTTATTAAAGCAGGATTAAATCTTTTAAAATACTTTAACCTAAACGGCGGTAAACGTGCTGTATACGTTGGAACCTGTTTTGAATACAAATTCAAGGATGAAAAATTAAAAGAAAGTGATTCTGTTAATCCGCAAACATTGTATGCAAAATCTAAAAATGCATTACATGAACTTGCAGAAGAATACTGCAAAATTAACGATATCTCTTTCAGTTATGGAAGAATATTCTATGTATACGGGCAAGGCGAAAACGAAAAACGATTAACGGCCCATCTTATAAAATTCTTATCGGAAAACAAAGAAGTTATTATAAACTGTGGAAGCCTTGTGAAAGATTATATGTATACAAAAGATATAGCAGGCGCATTCGCTGCATTATTAGACAGTAACGTATACGGAACAGTTAATATTTGTACAGGTAAAGGAATTTCATTAAGAGATTATTCAACATACATCGCACAAAAACTCGGCAAAACAGAATATCTAACAATAAAAGAAGAACAAAATAATCAGCCCCAATATATTGTCGGAGACAATTCAAGACTATTAAATGAAGTCGGATACAAAATACAATATTCTTTTGAAACAGCAATAGAAGAAGTTCTTAAATATTATAATAAATAAAACTTATACTAAAAAAGATGGCGCCTTACAGGCGCCATCTTTTTAATTATGCATTTGCGTTTTCTTCTTGTTGTTCTTCTTTTTTACCGGATTTCTTCGTTTCACCTGATTTTTTCTCAAAAACGATTTTTTCATCTTTGAGTTTCAGAACAATCGTATCGCCTTCTTGATAAGCATTTGTCAGAATTTCTTCCGCAAGCTCATCTTCGATTTTTCTTTGGATTAATCTTCTCAAAGGTCTTGCACCGTAAGCTTCTGAGTATCCGTCTTTTGCCAGATAATCTTTAACTTCGTCGGTAACTTCCATTGATAAACCGCGTTCTGATATTCTCTTGAACAAGTCTTTCATCATCAAGTCAACGATTTGTCTGATTTCTTCTTTTGACAGATGATTGAATACGATAATATCATCAATACGGTTAAGGAATTCCGGTCTGAATGCTTTCTTCAATTCTTCATTAACTGTATCTTTGAGTTTTTCGTACTTATCCTGTTTTGCATTCTCTGCCGTTGTGAAACCGAGCTTGCCTTGAGTTGTTATCATACTTGCACCAACATTTGATGTCATAATAATAACTGTATTCTTAAAGTTGATATGACGTCCTTTAGCATCTGTCAAACGTCCGTCATCAAGTATTTGCAGCATGATATTAAAGATATCAGGATGCGCTTTTTCAATTTCGTCAAAAAGAATAACAGAATATGGTTTCTTTCTGACAAGTTCTGATAAGTGTCCGCCGTCATCATAACCAACATAACCCGGAGGAGAACCGATAAGTTTTGCAGTAGAATGTTTTTCCATGAATTCTGACATATCAACACGAATCATGTTATCTTCCGAGCCAAACATAGCCTCAGCCAATGCTTTTGCAAGTTCTGTTTTACCAACCCCGGTCGGACCTGAGAAAATAAAGCTGCCGATAGGTCTGTTTGGTGATTTCAAACCGACTCTTGCACGTCTGATTGCTTTTGATAAAGCAACAACAGCATCACTTTGACCGATTACACGTTCGTGAAGTGTATCTTCAAGTTTTAACAATCTTTCGCTTTCACCTTCAGTTAAGCGGGTAACAGGAACACCTGTCATTGTTGCAATAACTTCAGCAACATCTTCTGCCGTTACAACAGGTTTGTTTGCTTCGTTATCTTTTTTCCACTGTTCGGTTACTTCTCTGATTTTATCTTTCATATCCGCTTCATCGTCACGTAGAGAAGATGCCTTTTCAAAATCCTGGTTTCTGATAGCTTCTTCTTTTTCTTTGACGATTTCACGCAACTGTTTATCAAGTTCCCTTGCTTCAGGACAAAGAGATGAAACCTTCAATCTAACTTTTGAACTTGCTTCATCCAATGCATCGATTGCTTTATCCGGCAAAAATCTGTCTGTAACATATTTTGATGACAACTTGGTTGCTGCAACAACTGCCTCATCAGAAATAATAAGTTCGTGGTGCTCTTCATACTTGAACTTCAAACCTCTGATAATTTCAAT
>CALUXY010000060.1 GCA_944324855.1 Candidatus Gastranaerophilales bacterium
GCTGGGATGGGTATTGGTTATATATTATTAATAAACGGCACCCACCTCTTATCCTCTCTCAAAAGGGAGGAAGAATAGCAATTCTTTCAAATTCGGATAAATATAGATTTATTCATAAAAATTAAAATTTTTAGGAAGATTTTCTGATATCATTTTTATAAAAATTTCAGGAGAAACATTAAATGCATTCATTAATTTCCAAAGTGTCGAAAGTTTTATATCAGAAACAAGATTTCTATCTAGTTTTGAAATAACTCCTAGCCCAATGTCATATTCTTCAGAAATTTTCCTGCCACTTTTTCCGGAGCGCTTTAGCAAATCCCTGACAACAAGTGAAACTGCAGTTACAAGAATTTTTTGTTTTTCAATAATGTTCTGTTTATCATCTGCTTGCATAAATACAATTTTAAATGTACAATACAAATATGTGTTGCTTACAATCAACAAGTAAGGATATAAATGATAAAGAAAATTATATCAAAACTATTTAATTGTTATAGGCAAAATGCTCAAATAATAATTAAAATTTTTGGGATAAAAATAAAATTTAAAAGCTTTTCTATAAATCAACTTGAGGATGTTTGTTGTATACAAAATATAGAATATTTAAAAAATAATAATACATATTTCCCGCATCCTGTAGGAATTGTTATACATCCTAAAGCACAAATTGGTAAAAATTGTACAATATTTCAAAATGTTACGATAGGAGCAGGAAAATATAATAAAGTACGAAATAGTAATGTACCACTTATTGAGGATAACGTAACCGTATATCCAAATTCTGTAATTATCGGTGGAATTAAAATAGGAAAAAACTGTACCATTGGAGCCGGTTCAATTGTCTTAAATGATATTCCTCCAAATACCATTGTTGCTGGAAATCCTGCACAAATTATCAAATATACAAATTAATAAAAAACAAGAGCCTCTTAATCTAGAGGCTCTTGTTTATAGATAATTTGTTTCTTAAACAGCGTAAACACTAACCTGTTTTTTATCACGTCTGTGAGATTCAAATTTCACCTGACCGTCAATAAGTGCAAATAATGTATCATCAGAACCGATACCAACATTATTACCAGGGTGAACTTTTGTTCCACGTTGTCTTACGATAATATTACCGGCTTTAACCATTTCTCCGCCGAATTTTTTAACACCTAAACGCTTCGCTTCCGAATCACGACCGTTACGTGTTGATCCCATACCTTTCTTATGTGCCATTTTTATTCTCCTTTGTTATTAATTTTCTTGTAACCAGTTATGCTTCAGTTGTTTCTGCTGTTTCTGCAGCTTTTTTAGAAGCAGTTGTTCTGATTTTGTTAATCATTACTCTTGTAAATTCTTGTCTATGACCACGTTTTACTCTGTAGCCTTTTTTAGGTCTTTGTTTGTAAACGATAACTTTTTTAGCTTTATCGTGTTTCATGATTGTACCTTCTGCTTTTGCATTAGCAACGTAAGGTTGACCAACTTTAGACTTTTTGCCGTTTACAATCATAACGACTTTATCAAAAACAACAGAAGAATCCGGCTGACCTTCTAATAATTCAACGTCAACGTAACGACCTTCTTCTACTTGATATTGTTTTCCACCAGTTTCGACTATAGCGTACATCTTTATATCCTTTCTTTTGAGGAATCGTAACCTTTTGAGGTATTTGAGACGATTAACCTATCTAACATACTAAGATTACACGTAGTAATCCACAAAATAAGAATATTATAAAAGAAATCTATTGTCAAACACGTTCATTATAAAAACTGTACGATTTTATACCATTATAAATTGCGGCACTGCCCAGTTCTTCTTCAATTCTTAAAAGCTGATTATATTTTGCCATTCTGTCTGTTCTTGACATTGAACCGGTTTTTATTAAACCGCAGTTTGTTGCAACAGCCAAATCTGCAATAAACGTATCTTCTGTTTCGCCGGAGCGGTGAGATACAATAGCTGTATAACCTGCTTTTTTAGCCATATCTATTGCCGCCATTGTTTCTGTTAATGTTCCGATTTGATTGAGTTTAATAAGAACGGAGTTTGCAACATTTTTTTCAATACCTTCTGAAATCCGCTTAGTATTCGTTACAAACAAATCGTCGCCGACAAGCTGGCATACGGAACCTAATTTCTCCGTCAAAAGTTTCCAGCCTTTCCAGTCATCTTCCGCTACACCGTCTTCAATAGATATAATAGGGTATTTTTTTACAAGTTCAGCAAGATAATCAACCATTTCTTCTCTCGTATACTGTTTATTTACACCTGCAAGATTATATTTCTTATCTTGATAAAATTCTGATGAGGCTACATCCAGACATATTTTTACGTCATCAAATGTATATCCTGCCTGAGATACTGCATCCATAATCAAATCCAGAGCCTCTTCATTAGAAGATAGCTGAGGTGCAAAACCGCCTTCATCACCAATAGCAGTCGAAAGATTTTGTGATTTAAGAATATTTTTCAATGTATGAAATACTTCTGAACCTATTTTTAACGCCTGTTTAAAACTCTTTGCACCGACCGGTGTAATCATAAATTCCTGAAAATCAAGTTTGTTATCAGCATGGGCGCCGCCATTTAAAATATTCATCATCGGAGTCGGCATAATACGTGCTTCAATACCGCCTAAATAGCGATACAAAGGCATTCTATAGCCTAATGAAGCAGCTCTTGCAATTGCCATTGAAACACCGAGAATTGCATTTGCCCCTAATCTTGATTTGTTATCCGTACCGTCCAGAGAAAGCATCAATGCATCCAAATCCTGTTGGTGAGCAGGATTTTCACCTATCATTTCAGGGGCAATAATAATATTAACGTTATCTACGGCTTTTGAAACCCCTTTTCCCATATATTCAAATTGATTTCCGTCTCTAAGTTCCAATGCTTCATAAACACCTGTTGAGGCCCCTGATGGCACAGCAGCACGACCAACAACACCGTTAGAGAGTTTTACATCGACTTCAACTGTTGGATATCCTCTGGAATCTAATATCTGACGTGCTTTTACATCTTCTATAAACAAACTCATAAAACTCTCCTTTCTTTTTGGGGAACAGATTCTATTATTCCACTTTTTATGAAATATGTAAATAAGTATACTAAACGAATATTTTTAGGTATAATATTTTAAAAAGAGGTAAATTATGAAAAAAACATCCGTTAAATATCCGTTTTTAACAAAAGAAGTCGAAATATACGAAAGAGAAAACGGGCATAAAATTGTTCTTGCACACAAAGAAGGGGGCTTAGTCAATATAAGCACCTGGGTTAAAACCGGTTCAATTAATGAAACGGATAAAAATAACGGAATTTCACATTTTCTGGAACACTTAATGTTTAAAGGTACTCATAAACATAAAGCCGGAGAATTTGATAGAATCCTTGAATCAAAAGGAGCAATCGTTAATGCTGCGACCTGGAAAGATTATACATTCTATTATGTAACTCTGCCTAAAGGCGAAAATAACAAGGACTTTTATCTTGCACTTGAATTACATGCAGACATGATGACAGATCCTGTACTTCCGCCTGAGGAAATCGGAGCACCATTTGATACAAACGATAAAAACGTTACGGATAAAAGAGAACGCCACGTTGTTATAGAAGAAATAAGAATGCGTGAAGATCAGCCTTGGACCAAGGTTTATAATGCCGCAAACAAAGCTATGTACACAAATCATCCATATAAAAGAGATGTAATAGGAACTCCGCAAATCATATCACAAGTTCCGCAGCCTGAAATTATGGATTATTACAAAACTTTTTATTCCCCAAATAATATGACAACAATCGTTGTCGGCGATTTTGATAATCAGGAAGTTCTGGATAAGCTGGTTAAACTGTTTGATTTTAAGGACAGACCGCAGCATAAAAATGATGTTTATGAAATTGATAAACCGACTCAAGAAACCAGATATATAGAAAATACTGCTTGCATTAATACAGGTTTTCTAATGTTCGGATATTTAGGCTGTCCGGCAACGGATATAAAAGACAATATTCTTTTAGATATGCTTTCTATTATCCTTGGCGAAGGTTCAAGTTCAAGGTTGTATCATAACCTGATAGAAACACAGCCGACACCTGTATTTAACATGATAGATGCAGAACATTATTTATTCAAAGATGGCGGGAATTTCTTTATTCAAGGAAATTTTGTCCCTGAAAAGAAGGAAGAAGCGATTGAACTTGTAAAAAAAGAAATAGAAAAAATAAAACAAGATATAACTGAAGACGAGTTTAAAAAAGCAAAGAAAAAAATTGAATCGAAATTTGCATACAATGCAGAAACCGTTTCAGAAATTGGAGAAACCATCGGGTATTATATGACAGTATGTGACAATTTGGCTTTAGTAGAAGATTATCTTGAAATTTTAAATGATATAACAATTAAAGATTTACATGACGCGGCTGTAAGATTTTTAAACATTAATAATGCCGTAATATCAGTATTAATGCCTGAAAAATCCTCCAATTAATCCTTTTTATAAAGCCTGTTCAATTTTATAATAAGAATATGAAAAGATTTATATTAATTGCATTTTTAATATTTCTAACAGTTCAGCCTGCAAATGCTATCAAAATAGGCTTAATTCAAGGAGAGAATAAGGCATACTTCGGAATAGCTACAGAAGGGCAGATAGTTGATACACAAACGAGCAAGCAAATCATACCTTTGTGTAAACTTACTACATACGAAGTTAAAGCCAAACGCAGCCATATCGAAATACGAACGGAAGATAACGAAAAATGCGAAATAAAACAAGATAAAATAACTATCAGAACATTTAATCCAAACTCTTATATATGCGTTAAACAAAAATGGTATCGAGGCACTATTCATATTATTAATAACGATGGGGATTTAACCGTTATAAACGATGTAGGAATTGAAGACTATGTAAAAGGAGTTACCCCTGCAGAGATGCCTTCTTCATGGAATCTGGAAGCATTAAAAGCACAGGCAATTGCGGTCAGAAGTTATGCAATCGCAAACCTCGGCAAACACGCAAAAGATGGATTTGATTTAGTTGATACTGTACAGGATCAAGTATATAACGGCGTTTTGTCAGAAACCCCTGCAACCAACCAGGCAGTTGAAGAAACTGAGGGTTTAGTTTTGACATACGATAATAAGATAATCTCGACGATGTACTCTGCATCAGCAGGCGGACAGACAAAATCTGCATTAGAGGCATGGGGTAACGATATACCATATTTACAATCCGTAAAATCTTATGACGATGACATGGAGCCTAGAGGGCATGGTGTCGGCATGACACAATACGGGGCTAAAAACCTTGCAGATATGGGATATAACGCATATCAAATTCTTGCATATTTTTATACAGGTGCACATTTTGCCAAATTAAACCCTGAAATATATAAATAAAAGCATGTAAAACCGGGCTGCCATGCCTAATATGATTATATTTTGATATATTAACTACTTGCAAAATCAATTCAAATGTGTATAATAGGATAATGACCGCTTAAATATTAAGAATTTAAGCGGACCGTTACTAGAAAAGGAGACTATTATGAACAAAGAAGAATTAGTAAAAGAAATTGCTAAAAAAGCTAGCGTATCTCAAAAAGCAGCTTCAGATATTTTATCTGCAACTTTAGAAGTTATCGAAAAAACAGTTTCTAAAGGTAAAAAAGTTACTTTAGTTGGCTTTGGTACTTTCGAAGCTCGTAAGAGAGCAGCTAGAACCGGCCGTAACCCGCAAACAGGTGCAGAATTAAAAATCGCTGCAAAAACAGTTCCTGCATTCTCTGCTGGTAAAAAATTCAAAGAATTAGTTAAGTAATTAATTCTTTAACTAAGAATCAAGAGGGTAATAGATTATTCTATTACCCTTTTATTTATTTTTATTTTCCAACCAGAAATATTGGCAAATCATTTTCTTTAGCAAACTGTAGTACATAGTCCGGACATTCATCAAGTGATGACACTTTTGCAACAACTCCTCTTATTTTAGGCTGTAGTCCGACAATTTCGTTGTGACTTCCATGGGTTTTCTCTTTTTTCATCTCATTAAGCTGATTTCTTGAGAACGTAAATGCCCCGAGGAGTTCTTCTTTGGAAAATCCGTCTATAACTCCGTCTTTTATTTGTGTTTCAGGATATTTTAAACCAGTAATATATTTCATAATTTGTCCGTATTTTTCGTCGGATAATTTGACCCCCTTATTTGTCATTACCCATTCT
The DNA here is from genome assembly GCA_944324855.1 of Candidatus Gastranaerophilales bacterium. Lineage (GTDB taxonomy): Bacteria > Cyanobacteriota > Vampirovibrionia > Gastranaerophilales > Gastranaerophilaceae > UMGS1585. The sequence continues at coordinate 6,222 of CALUXY010000060.1, forward strand.
TTAAACTGATCTTTCACAAAACTCCTATGTTCGCTGTTTTCAAAGATTTCTTCTTTAAATTCATTCAGATCTTTTGACAAACCTGAATTCGTATTTGCATAATACGCATGGCCGATATTTGAATTATCAACATCAAGAATCAAACCAAATTGTCTACTACTATAGGTTGCTTTATCAGCCATACTAATCATGGAAATGGACTGAACCGAATTATTCATTGGATTTTGTCCGAATATTTTGAAAATATTAAAGTTTCTGATACCGTAGTCTCCCGGCATGTGGACTAAAAATCTTAAATCTTCCAGCGTTATATGGTTAAATCCATATTGATACATATCTGTATCAGGAGATAATTCTGTCATATTCAACACTTTAAATTCCGTATCCTCTCCGTTAAATACTTTTATAACTCTCGGAATTTGCCGTGCCTCAAGGACTCTGCCGTCAGAAGTAACACGTTCCGGCACTTCTCTAAATCTTGATGCCGTAATCGCTACTTTTTTAGACTGTAATTCATCAACTTTTACCTGTATTGCTTTCATTTTTTCTGCAAAAATTTTGTCGGCTTCTTCTACGCTCTTAGCTCCGAGAGTAGATTGATAGAACCCGTCATTAACATTTTTGAGGTCTGCTTTTGCCATAATTTGGAATATCTTAAAATCCTCCGGTCGTCTGCAATAAGTTGCGACCATTTCTGCATCAATTACACCGGTATTGTAGTCTTTAAACCAGTGGTGATTATTTACGGTTTGAATAATTCTGTCTTTTACATCCGGATCAAGATTAAATCTGTCAAGAATCGAATAAACATATTCAGCGGATTTTACGGCGTGCCCTGTATCAGAACCGCTTCCGAGATAGCGTTTGCCAATATCGTGTAATAGTGTAGAAAATTTCAAAACAACTTTGTCTTTATCACCAAGTTCTTTGTACATCGGATCATTCATTGAATCCTGCAATACTTTTAAAATATGTACATCTAATGAATATTTTTGGGTGTCATGCTGCGGTTTTGTGAAATATGCGGCAAATTCCGGCACACCTTTTAAAACAGAATTCAAGAATTCTTTTGTTTCATGACTTAGATTTACTCCATCTGCAACACTATTTTCCAGTGTAAATTTACGGATTTCTTCCTGCATTCGCTCCGCAATTCTGCGTTGTTCGGTAGTAAGATTAAGTTCAGTTATATCTCTTGTATTTAATAGACCTTCAAAACCTGTTTTGGTTTGAGTGTAACCAAATAATTCTCCGATATCAACAGTTTTTTCAAATTCGGCATTTGTCAGTTTTTTAGCTTCCAATACCATTTCATATATATTCTTAAACTGTAATTCATCAAGAGTTTTTAATTTTTCGGAGAATAAACTTAGATATTTTTTTCTATCAATAAGAGTATTAGCAATAGATGTATTTTCAATCGGTGAATCCGTTACCATTTTCCTTATTGCAGCATCCGGAATACTTGTTACGTGCTCGATTGATTTAAGCAGCTCTTCTTTTGTCATAGATGAATAAGTGCTGTTTTGTTCTAAAAGAGTTACCAATTCGTCAACTATACTTCCAAAATTGGATTTTACTTCCCCTCTTGCTCTATAATTCAATGAACCGCCTACATCTGATTTTATAACTGTGCCGTTTCTGAATACTTGTGTGTTATCATTTTTGGGAGCATCCCAGTTTGCAAGCCAGGCATCTACTGCATAGCTGTCAAATAGCACCGTTTTATCTTCCGGCATTTTCATCCCCGGGACATATTCGCTTGCCATACCGATAACTTCACCGTTATTATTGTATATTAGTTTCATATTTGGAGCTTCTATACCTGCTGCGCGGTATAAATCTGCTGCAAGGACTTCTTCAATACTTTGCCCCAAATTTTCTTGTTTCGGATATTTAATGTAGTATAGTTTATCACCGATTTGAGTAAAGTAAGCTTCGTTGGAACCGCCTTGTGTTCCTAAGAACCTTGTTGCCTGATGTGTACCGTCTTCAAATATGACTTCAACATTTTGAGATTGATTCTTTTGTTTAAGTTCTTCTATTTTTGCTTTAGTTTCAGTATTTATTTCTTCGTCAGTTAATTTTAATTCCGGTGCTTTAAAATCAGATTGTCCTGCGGCAGCTGCATTATTATATTCAGCAATCAAAGCATTCATATTATGCATGAATTCTTCTCTTGAATATTTGAGAGGAATACCTTGTTTGCCGAATTGTTCAAAATTTGCGTTTTGAATAGCTGCATCTGCCTGAGTATTATTGGCTAACCCTTTCAGAAATCGGATACGACCTTCTTGTGTTGTCGAAATTGTTGGAGTTTTAGCGTTCACAGCTTTTTCTAATAGTGTAATTTTTGCATTGATATCAACTCCTTGTTTTTCGAAAACTTTTATTTCATCAGGAGTTAGTGAAGCTAAAGAGGTCAGTGCATCGATTTTATCACCTAACATCTCAGGAATATCACCCGTAATAGCTTTTATTAATCCGTTAACATCTGTACCATTATCTTTCTTATTTTTTAATATCGTACATATTTCTTCATTAAATACAGATAATGTTTTCGCATTTTCTGCAATATTTTGAATTAAATCATCATCTAATCCAGCATCAATGAATTCTTTCATCTTTCCGGTAAATATCCCAGGCGCTATTTCTCCGCCGGATGCTGAGTATGCTCTTAATGTTATTGCAATCTTATCTTTCGGGAAATCTGATCTGTTGCATAAATCTTCTGCAAGTTTTATATTTTGTTCGTTGGTTGCTCCAATAATACCCGCAATATACTCTTTCGGGAAATCAGGTCTGCTGCATAAATCTTCTGCAAGTTTTATGTTTTGTTCGTTGGTTGCTAGAACAATAGCCGCAATATGCTCTTTCGGGAAATCAGGGTTGTTACACATTTGTTCTGCTAGTTTTACTTTTTGATTTGCAATTTCTATATTGAAATCGTTGGTTGCTGCAATAATAGCCGCAATATGCTCTTTCGGGAAATCAGGGTTGTTACACATTTGTTCTGCTAGTTTTACTTTTTGATTCGCAA
>CALUXY010000061.1 GCA_944324855.1 Candidatus Gastranaerophilales bacterium
GAAATCGACACATTAAAAACAGTAGCAAAAGACAACGTAGACAGAACATTCAAGTTGTTCTCATAATAGTTAAGATTCAAACTAGCAATATTAAAAGCACCGATTTTAAATCGGTGCTTTTTGTTTTGTTACATAAAAAATATTATAAGTATGTATCGAGACTGTGTCATGATACATACTTAATTTATGTGGGGCTAGTGCCGTCACGAATCCCGTATCAGTATTTTGAATAAATAATTATTCTTTTTGCCACCGGCGGGTCAAATCAAATAAAAGCGGGGTTTATGCACCCCTGCACCCCGCAGTCACATTTCTTTGACCGCAAAGAAACGTGACACAAAGAAACGGCCGACTTGAACTCCGTTCGCTAATACTCACTAATTTCAACCCTAGAAATGTGAACTCGGCAGAAAATAGGCACTATCCAAGCAAAAAAACAGAATAAAGAGAATTTTCTGCCTCAAACAGCACATTTCTTGACATTGTTTCAATAAGTGAGTATTGCTCACTCCGTGAAAGTCGGGGTATGAATAAAATAACAAAGTAGATTAGTGTCAGTTAACGAAACAATGGTGAGCCGATGCTGTCTGAGCGTAGCGAGTTCATCGGCTGGATGTTGAGTCTTACTGACACTATTTAGTCGGCGTGTTTTTCTTTCTTTTCATTATTTCTTTCTTTTTACGTCGCAATTAAAAAGAAAGAAATAATGTGCGGGGTTTGGGGGTGTACAGCCCCCAATATAAATTAATATTAAAAAATAAGATACTTATAATATTTTTTATGTCAAACGACTCCCGATTTATAATCGGGAGTCGTTGTTATTATTCAAATATCCATCCGTTTGTTAAATCAACTTTGATTGTATCCAGAAGTTTAACATATACGGTTCCGTCAGGTAATACAATTATTTTTTCACCTTTGAATATTTTTCGAATCCAGGTCATAAATTTACTTTTTTGATTCGTTACTTCTGCTGTACCGTGTTCAACAACAGCCTGATCATTAGGAGTTACAATGGTATCTGTAGATAGGGTTAATATCCCGTTTCTTATAAATAATCTCCCCGGTTTTGCCTGGCATACTTGCCCTTTTACATCTGTACCTTTATATAAAAGGATGTATTTATCTTTTGTGATAAAGTGTTCAGGTGTTTTGGCAATAAACTGATCTCCGTTTTTTGAGATTTGTGAGCCCATAACATTTGCTACTTTTATAGGTATAACAGAACCTGCAGGTATAGTACCAACTGCACCTTGTACAAAAGCTTTTTCAATAACATATCCTTCGCCTGTTTTTTTACGCATTGCATCTGCAAGTTTTGCGTTAGGGTTAAGTTTTGCCTGTTCCATCATGTTATACAAAATAGCTGTTACTTCTGCTCTTGTTGCCGGTCTTTCTGCATCCAAAAGTCCTGTTTTTTCAGGAGCACAAACAATCATTCCTAAGATTTCAGCTTTACCTGCCGGTACTATAAACCAAGATGGTAAATCTTTTGAGTCTTTATAGACTTTTGATAAAACGTATTTAGCTTTTTGTTCGCTGATTTGTTCTGTTGTCAGAGCATTAACTGCTATTGTTAGAGCCTCTGCTCTTGAAACAGAAGCATAAGGTCTAAATTTACCATCTTTATCAGGATCAGATATTAAATCAAAATAAATAGCTTTTTGTATTGCGTTATAAGCCCAAAAATTTTTGTTCACATCTTTAAACTTTACCGGCTGGGCAATTGTTGCATGTTCTTGTCCTAATGCTTTAATCGCCATTGATGCAAACTCTGCTCTTGTAACATTTTCATCCGGATGAAAAGTTCCATTTGGGTATCCTATAACAACACTTTGTTCCGAAAGCTGTTTTATTTGTTTATACGCCCAGTGGTTGGATGTCATATCCGAATAAAACGCAAATGCCGGAACAGATGATGTTATTAGAATTGCAATTGTTATAACAAAGCTATTAATTATATGTTTCATCAAGTGACTCCTTATTATATTAATATAATATAGATATAGTACATAAAATCACAAATTAAAACAATTAATTGATACAAAAATTAAACATTGGTTGTAAAATAAGTTGTAATCATTAAAAAACGTACAGAGGTGTTTATGAAAAATATATTTATATTGGTTACAACTATATTAATTACATCTTTTTATCTTCCTGCGTTTTCTTTTGGTGAAATAAACCCTGCAGCTTATAATATGATGAGATATTATCCTCAAAGAAATTCTTATAATGCAAGAAGATATAATCAAAACAAACTTCCTTATGTTTATTCTCCGCAGCAGGCAAAGTATTACGGTATAAATGTCGCAAATCCGAATAACCAATACCGCCAGTATGGGTTGTATCAACAAAATTACCAACAAAGAAATGACGGCTACGGTATGTGGTAGGGGTAAATATATTTGGTTCAGTTTGGAATTCTGCGTGGAAGTACTAAACCAGATACTTGTCGTAACATGATAAAAAAAGAAAAAGTTGCCATTATGAATAGTGGCAACATTAAATAAACACGAGGATATTAAAAGAGAGTATAAAAAGAAATCTGTGTTTCAAAACTGTTTAATAAACTATCTAAACTGTTTTGTTATTTTGTTTAATTCCCCAAATATTTTTCTATCTTTTTAAATCCAACTTACTGATTACTTACATTTATATAAAGTATTTCATTTTTCAAAAATTGACTTTTTCTTTTTGAATGTAAATAAATGCTAAAATCGTATATATTATTTATATATCAGACCGATTTATTTATATTTTGAAGAATCGCTAATTGTTTGTATGTGTCATATTCCAGTTGTTTTTGTTTAAGAAATTCTTGTTCTTGTTTTTGTTTTTCAATTTGTTCTTGCTGTGTTTTCAATTTTTCAAGTTTTTCGTGCTTGGCAGTGTAAGAACCTCCCATTGCTTTGAGTGATAAAAATTCTCCGGCGTTGCTGCCTATAAAACTGCCAACTTGATCACCTATTACATTACCAACCATGAACCCGTATGTACTACCGATTACCGGTACAAGTTTTGTACCAAAACCTCCGCAGAATGCTCCAAATGTAAGTTTAAGCGTAGTTTTTCCGAGTTCTTTTAATCCGCTAAGTATTCCATCTTCTTTTGTAGCCTGCCATATATTGGGAAGTTCAGTTACAAGCCCTGCAATGGCTAAAATTGCGGGTGCTGCTTTCCCTAGTGGTTTTATAATCTTTGGAATACAATATTTGGCATTTTTCAAAAATGATGCATTTGGAATTTTAGCTTTGTTCCATTCAGTTTTAACCTCTTTAATATTTTCCCACATGGAACTAAAGAAGCCGCCGTTCCTTTGGGTGTGGTTATAAGAGTTTTTGCATCCGAGTTTTATCCCCTGATAAATACTTTCTGGCATACCATATCGGTAATATTTGTGGTTTTTACAGGATGCTATTAAGCTATTTACCATTACATCTGCACTGCTTCCAAACAAGAAGTCGCAGTATGCACTGCCAATTTTCCCAATACTTGTCATTTTTAACCTAAATTTATGTAGTCTAACCTTATATATATAAAGTAAAATTAGTTATGAAAATTGACTTTTGTGTAACGATATTTTAAGAAAGTCCCCCGATTATAAATCGGAGGACTTTACTTATTTTTCAATATTTAAATTGTGTCCTTGTTCTGCTTTTGGCTTTTGGTTATATACATTTTGTGAGCCTGTCGGGGTAAAGAGATTCCCGCCCGGTCTTGCCGGCTGCAAGAGGTTTGAACTTTCGTTGTTTGGTACACCCATAACTCCGAATCCAAGCATCGGGAACATTCCCCCCATACCATAGAAACCGGTTATTCCGCTTTGCCCTGGCATTCTGGCCCCCATATCTGCGTATGCCATAGGGTTGTTGAAGAATATATTTGCATAAGGTCTATGAGGACCAAAATCATTTATATCAACTGATGGTAATACTACTGTTCCTGCAGCACCGCCCGGCACAACTGCTCCGCCGCCGGCAACGATACCCGGGGTTGTAACAGTTTCAGCAGTATGAGGAGTTTCTTTGTGTTCCGGTTCTTGACCTTCAGTTTTTTCTGAATATGATTTGCCTACAATTTTGCTGCCTATCCAATCACCTACCATCCATCCTACGATAGAACCGCCGACAGGTAGTATAGCAGTACCAAGAGCTGCACATAATGCTCCTGTTGTAAGTCTTACTGCGGCTTTTCCGACTTCTTTAGCTCCTTGACCTACACCTTTTTCTTTAGTTGCTTTATATATGTTTGGAAGTTCAAAAAGTACCGTTGAAAATGCCATTAATGCAGGCATTGCCTTACCAATACCTTTTATGAGCCCCCAAGGTTTTCCAAGAAATCCTTTACCGGCTTTCCAACCATCAGGAATAGCTTTGAATCCTTTTTGGACACTTTTCCAGTAGCCGCCTTGTCTTTTTGATAATTGATAGGATTTTTTTACTCCTCTAGAAAAACCTGTTGCTAAGGCTTTCGGGTAACTCAAATTGTGTGCTTTCCTATATTTTATAGTATCTTTTATTACTTTACCGACATCATCAGAACCGGTTCCAAGAATAAAATTAACATATGTTCCGCCAATAGATCCTATTCCCATAGCATAACCTTTCTAATTTATATAACCTTCAATAATATAAAGTATTTTTTTTTATGATAATTGCTTATTTGTAACGAAATGTAAATTTGGCTTTATGTTAGAATTAATCTATGAATAAAACAGGGGCAAAATGTTTATTTGAATTTGATAAAGATTTCAAAAAAACAATTATAGGAACAGATGAGGCAGGACGCGGTCCTGCTGCTGGCGGTGTGTTTGCAAGTGCTGTTTATTTCCCTGAGATTTCTAAAAAAATAATTGATGAATTATCTATTTTAAATGACTCCAAACAATTGTCTGCCAAAAAACGAGAGTATTTATACGATATTATTTTAAACGAAACAATTAACGAAACTGTATGTGTTGAAGTCGAAGATATTGAAAAATATAACATTCTATCTTGTTCATTAAAAGCGATGAAACTGGCATGTGAAGGGGTAATTAATAGAATAAAGAACGACGATATTTTGGTTTTGGTTGACGGCAATAAGCTTATCCGTGATTTTATTTATCCGCAGCAGTATGTAATAAAAGGTGACGGAAAATCTGCATCAATAGCTGCTGCAAGTATTCTAGCAAAGGTTACACGTGACAGGTATATGCAAAAATTGGATGAAGAATATCCGATGTATAACTGGAAACAGAATGCAGGTTATTTAACAAAACAGCATTTAGATGCGATTGATAAATACGGATTAACGCCTTACCACAGAAAATCTTTCTTAAAGAAACATTTTGAAAAACAATTGTCTTTATTTTAATTCTCGTTGTTTTTGTTTGACAATTTCAAGCTGTTCAATATTTTGAGATTTAAGGATAAAATCGCAGAGTTCTCTGACTGCACCTCTGCCGCCATTGTATTTAGACTTAAATTTACATACTTTTTTAACTTCTCTGACCGCATCTTTAGGACAGCAAGGCAGACCTACCTGCTCCATTATACAAATATCAGGAAGGTCATCTCCCATATATGCAACATTTTCAAATGTCAGATTATATTTTTTTAAAATCTCTTCTAATACCGGAAGTTTAAATTTTACGCCCTGATGAAGTTCTTTTATTCCGAGATTTTTTGCCCTGTGTTCAACTGTTCCGTTTTTGCGGGCTGTGATAATAACTGTTATAAACCCCGCATTATTAAGGCATACAATCCCTTGTCCGTCTTTTGCGTTAAATGTTTTGTATTCTTTTCCGTCTTCTGAAAATGTAAGACTTCCGTCCGTTAGGACCCCGTCTACATCAAGTGCAAGAATTTTTATATTTTTCGCAATTTCTTTCAGGTTCATTATACAACCCCTGCTTTTAATAAATCATGGATATGAACAACCCCTATCGGCGTATTTAAGTTATCGACAACCGCAAGAGCCGTAATTGAATATTTTTCCATAAGATGAAGTGCACTTGCTGCAAAATCTGTTTCTGCAACGGTTTTTGGATTCTTTGTCATAACATCTTTTGCAGTTAAATCTTCTATTTTAGAACTGTATTTTACAACAACCCTTCTAATATCACCATCGGTAAGTATTCCTGATAATTTGCCTGATTCATCGGTTATAATTGCCATACCTAGTTTATGGTCAGAAATTAATTTTATTAAATCGGTAAACAGCATATTTTCAGGCGCAATAGGTAAGTTTTCTTTCAGCATCAAATCTTGAACATGGAATTTTATACCTTTGCCTAAAGCTCCGCCAGGATGATATATGAGGAAATCTTCTTCCGTAAATCCGCGTTTTTTCAGCAGGCAAACAGCTAATGCATCTCCCATTGCAAGAGTTGCGGTTGTGCTGGCTGTTGGAGCTTTGCCTAAAGGGCAGGCTTCTTTTTCAACGGATATATCAAGAACAACATTACCTGCTTTGGCTAAAGTTGAATTAAGGTTTCCGGTCATTGATATAATTGGCACCCCGAATCGTTTTATCAATGGTAAAAGATTAAGTAATTCCTGAGTTTCGCCGCTGTTTGAGATAGCTATTACAACGTCATCTCTTGTTATAATTCCGGAATCCCCATGAGTACTTTCTGCCGGATGTAAAAAATATGAAGGAGTTCCGGTTGAGGTTAGTGTTGCGGCGATTTTTTTCCCTATAAGTCCGGATTTTCCCATACCCGTAATTATAACTTTACCTTTTGAATAATAAAGCAAATCTATTGCATCATCAAAACTGTGGCTTAAATTATCTTTTAGTCTAAGAATCGCATTTGCTTCAATATCGAATACATCACACGCTAATTTATTAATATCTAATACCGGCATATACCCCTCACAACTTTAAATAGAGTTCTATAGATATATTATATAACAAACGTCATACAAATGTATTATCTTTAATAATTCTTATCAAATTATTTTTAAAATTTGCCGATTAATAATACATAGAGGAAAGCAGATGTTGAAAATATTAAGTCAAAAAAATTCAACTTTAATGTTGAACGATTCTGAGCCTAATAAAATCGTCGAGAGTGTAAAAAAGTACATCACGACTTCCGGCTGTAAAAATCTGACAGTTGATATTTCAGGAATGAACATAATAGATGCGTGTAAAATTTCTGTTCTATGTTCAACAGAGCATTATCTCCAGCATCCTGACGGTCAGATTAATTGGGTTGTATCTTCTTCTTCCGTTGAAAAAATGGTTTCTTCTATGGGGCTGGGTAATTCGTCTTTTTTGTATAAATAATCTTTGAAAAAAACTCCGATTAAAGTATAATATTTCCGTAAATATTTTAATTAGGGGAAATGATTAAATAGTTAATTGAGTGACTGGGAGTAATAAATATATCGTTTTTTATTTTCCGTACTTTTCACGCAATCTATTACCTATATAGGTTAGTGTCAGTTAACGAAACAATGGTGAGCCGATGCTGTCTGAGCGGGGGAAATAAATTAGATTAAAGTTATTTTAAAATTAATGGAGTGAGTTCATCGGCTTGATGTTGAGTTTTACTGACACTATTTAGTCGGCGTGTTTTTCTTTCTTTTCATTATTTCTTTCTTTTTACGTCGCAATTAAAAAGAAAGAAATAATGTGCAGGGTGTGGGGCGGCATTAGCCCCACTATATATTAATAAGTTTGATAAGGTCAACCGGGATGTAAAAGGAAAATATTTTTTATTTAATTGTATAGATAATATAATAATCTTTGAAAAAAACTCCGATTAAAGTATAATATTTCCGTAAATATTTTAATTAGGGAGCCTGATTATGAAGATTAATAAAAATTATTTGAACTTGGAAGCCAGTTATTTGTTTTCTACAATTGCAAACAAAGTAAAAGCATTTTCAGAGGCTAATCCCGGCAATCACATAATAAAACTGGGTATAGGAGATGTTACTTTACCATTATGTAAAGATGTAGTTATTGCAATGGAAAGAGCTGTATTAGAAATGGGAGTTCAGGAAACCTTTCGCGGGTATGGACCTGAACAAGGGTATGATTTCTTAAAGTCTGCCATACGTGATTATTATGGAAAAAGAAATGTTTCTTTGGATTTAGACGAAATATTCATAAGTGACGGTGCAAAAAGTGATTTAGGAAATATTTTGGATTTATTTGATGTAGATAATACTGTTTTGGTACAGGATCCCGTATACCCTGTTTATGTTGATACCAATATAATGGCAGGCAGAAAAATTAAATACCTTGATTCAAATGAAGAAAACGGATTTTTACCGTTGCCGACAGAAAATGATAAAGCGGATATAATTTATCTTTGTTCACCGAACAATCCTACAGGGGCTGTTTATAATAAAGAACAATTAAAGAAATGGGTAGATTTTGCATTAGAAAATAATTCAATTATTTTATTTGATGCAGCTTATGAATGCTTTATTTCTGATGAAACATTGCCTCGTAGTATATTTGAAATTGAAGGTGCAAAAAAATGTGCGATAGAATTTTGTTCGTTCTCAAAAACGGCAGGATTTACCGGAACAAGATGCGGTTACACAGTTGTTCCTAAAGATTTAGTATTTGACGGAACAATGATTAATAAAATGTGGCTAAGACGTCAGACAACTAAATTCAATGGAGTTCCATATATTGTTCAAAAAGGTGCTGCAGCCGTATTTACTGAAAACGGACAAAAAGAAATTATGGAAAACATAAATTACTACAAAGAAAATGCTAAGATTATAACTGATACCCTTGATAAACTTGGTATCTGGTACACCGGCGGTAAGAATTCTCCTTATATCTGGCTAAAATGTCCTAACAATATGAAGTCCTGGGAATTCTTTGATTATCTGTTGAATAATATTCAAGTAGTAGGAACTCCGGGTTCCGGTTTTGGTGAAAACGGAGAAGGATATTTCCGTTTAACATCATTCGGCAGCCGTGAAAACACAATTGAGGCTATGGACAGATTATTAAAATACAGCCTTGCAAATGTATAAAATTACAAATAATTGAGAAGTTCAAACGGGGTATCAATAATAATTGATGCTCCGTTTTGTTCTAAGAATTCTTTTGTTTTGTATCCCCAGCTTACACTTATACAGTCCATATTTGCGTTTT
>CALUXY010000062.1 GCA_944324855.1 Candidatus Gastranaerophilales bacterium
TCGGTTGTAGCGAATAGTGAGTAATACAATAATCGTTCGCACAAAGGATAAGCCGCCCCAAAAGGACGGCTTATTTCCTTATATTCGATTAAGTAATCTTTAAAGTCTATTCTAACTCGAAATATTGCTTAAAGATTACTTCTTGTGATGTCTGTTTTGTGGCAAATTCAGGAAATAGTGTCTTTTGCCTTAACCGAATACTCAAGCCCGCAAATTAAAGTTTTATTGGTAAAGCCAACCTGTTTCATTTAATATAAATTTTCAATTGTAACAAATGTAACAAAAAACTAACATTCTGAAATTATGTAAATTTATATTACTTTATATACATGTTCGACGTAAAAAAAGATGAGAGTTGAGAACATAAGATGGCAATATCAACGATACAACTTTATGTAGCATTCTCAAAACTGTTTAAGACTGAAGAGCCGACTAAGCAGCAGGTCATGCAGTTTGGCGTTGGTGAAGCCGAATTTGATGCAATTGACCAGGATCAAAACGAATACTTAGATATTGATGAAGCTCTTCAAAATAATTCAGTAAGCGAACTGTTGTATTCAAGTATGGTTTCAACTTATGGATCTAAAGATGCTGATGAAGCTCAGAAAAACGCATCCCGAAATCAGGATAGAACAGCAATGGTTGAGGGGATTAATCCTGAAATAACTATAGGTAACAATCCGTTTATCTAGGTTACAACTTTTTTAAGACCTTTAGGTTTATCAATATTTCTGTGTAGTTTTTTTGCAATTTCTAATGCTAATAATTGGATTATTACAACATTAGAAAACATTTGAAGTATTTCGTTTTCACAATTTATACTGATATTAAAGTTTGATATTATTTTATCGTTATGTTTCCCGATAATAAACATTGCAGGTTTATAGTTCTCTCTTATTTTTTCAAGATTTTTAACTGCTGTATGAGAAATTGCATCAACAGATATATAAACAAGTGCTGCTTTATTGTTTAATACCGCAACATGCCCGTGCATAAATTCGCCTAAATATATTGCATTAATATTCATATAAGAAGTTTCTTTGATTTTTAAAGCCGCTTCTTTAGCTATTGAATATGAAATTCCGTCAGCAGTTATTACAACGCAGTGCTGTTTTGATAAAAGTCTTGCAAGGTGTCGGATTTTATCTCTCAATTTGAATGTTTCTTCCATAACGGAAGGCAGTTTATCAAGAGAATTAAGATATTCCGTAATATTTCCGCCTTTATGCTGAGAAAGTTTTAGTGCAACAATCAGAACGCATAACATTTGCGCAGTGAATGATTTTGTTGCAGCAATTGAGTTTTCAACACCTGCAGAACAATCGATTTTGTATTTTGCAAGATTCCATATTGTAGAATCTTCTTTATTTGTAATACAAAGCGTATCAAGATTATAATGTCCGCCTTCATCCTGAAATCCTTCATTTACACGTTTCAAAGCTGCAAGTGTATCACTGGTTTCACCGGATTGTGTGATAAATATATAGAGCGTATTTCTATCATGCGGAATTACTTTTTTTAGGTTAAATTCACTTGAATATATTGCTCTTGCTTCAATTCCGGCGATTTCTCCCAATAAATCCGCTGAAAATCTTGCACAATGATATGATGAACCGCTTGCAACCAGTACAATTTTTTCAATACTTTCAGGCAAATCAAATTCCTGATTATTGTATTTATGAATCAAGCCCTCAATAACTGACGGTTGTTCAAGAATTTCACATTCCATTGAACATTTTTTATTTTTGTTAAAAAACATTATATCACCTACTTAAGTAATTCTAATAATATTTCATTAACGGTTTTAGGGTTTGCTCTGCCTTTTGTTGCTTTCATAACTTGTCCGACAAAGAAACCTAAAATATTTGTTTTTCCTGATTTATATTGTTCTACTTGGTTAGGGTTGTTATTTACAACTTCTTCAACAAGTTTTCTTATTGCATCAACATCGGTAATTTGGCTCAAGCCTTTCTTTTCAACAATTTCAGATGCTTTTGTACCTTCTTCTATCATTTCGATTAGAATTTGTTTCCCGATATTGTTTGAAATTGTATCTTTTTCGATTAAACCAACAAGCTCTGTCAGGTTTTCCGGTGTAAGTTTAGTTTCATTGATTTCAATATGATGTTCTTTTAAGTATGCTGCAATTTCACCCATCATAAAGTTAACTGCAATTTTTGCATTCCCGCCAAGTTCAAGAACTTTATCAAAGAACAGGGCAGACTGCATTTGTTCTACAATAACGGATGCATCATATTCACTAAGACCTAAATCCATATATCTTTTACGTTTTTGGCTAGGTAATTCCGGCATGGATTTTCGGATTTCTTCAACCCATTCTCTTGATATTGATAACGGCATCAAGTCAGGTTCAGGGAAGTATCTGTAATCATGTGCATCTTCTTTGCCTCTCATTGAACGGGTTTCGCCGGCATTATCATCCCAGAGCCTTGTTTCTTGAACAACTTCTTCTCCATCTTCGACAAGTTCAATTTGACGGTCAATTTCATATTCAATAGCTCTTTGCAAGGCTCTGAAACTGTTTACGTTTTTGATTTCCGCACGTGTTCCGAATACTTTTGAACCTTTAGGCATGATAGAGATATTTGCGTCACATCTCATTGAACCTTCTTCAAGGTTTCCGTCACAGACTCCTATATATCTTACGATATTTCTTAATTCTTCCATGTAGTCTTTTGCTTCTTCACTTGAGCGGATATCCGGTTCTGATACAATTTCCAAAAGCGGTGTTCCTGCTCTGTTTAAGTCAACAAGAGAGTATGTAGAACCTGCAATACCTGCCGCACCTACGTGAACAAGTTTTCCTGCATCTTCTTCCAGGTGCGCTCTTGTAATACCGATTCTCTTGCCTTTTACATCAAGATAACCGTTCAAACAAATAGGCTCATCGTATTGAGATATCTGGTATCCTTTAGGAAGATCCGGATAAAAATATTGTTTTCTGTCAAATTTACATCTTTCAGGTATTTCACAGTTTAAAGCGAGTCCCAATTTTATACCCATATTTACACATTCTTTATTAAGTACTGGTAGTACGCCCGGCATACCTAATGTAATCGGGCTTATTTGTGTATTTTGTTCGTTACCGAATTCTGTACTGTCCGGTGCAAATATTTTTGATTTTGTTTTCAACTGTGCGTGTACTTCTAAGCCTATAACGACTTCATACTTATCTCTTAAATCTTCCATTTTTACCTCTCAAAATATTTATTTCTATATTATTTATTCTATCACAAAGAAAAAATCTATAGGGTTTTATGAATTTAGTTACATAGCTTTTTACATTTAATTAGCGAAATTAAAATGTAAAGATATTTTAAAAATTTGCCTATATTTGCGTAAAAATTTATAATAAACAAATATTGTTCATACCCCGCTTAAAATAATTTTTATTATTTTAATACAAATTTTTGAAAGTTTTTTATGTCGTTGTCCTAAAATATTTTTTAAAAAATATATCTTTTATTTCAATATCAAACATACCAAAACATAATATAATAAGGGAAATCCAAGAACCACCACATTTTATTACTCCAAGAAATATCCAAAGAGCAAAACCAATTACAATGGTTATTGGTATAACGCAGCAAAATATACCAAAGCGGAATAATAAATCATATACTTTATTATTGAAATTTAATCCAACTTGTTTTTTTAAGATTTTTGATAAAATAAATAATATTAAAAATTCACACAAGAATGTGGACAAAAAATATATTAGGGACATAACAGTATTTTTACAAACAATTGCAGCACCTATAATAGCTGCCATACCGGGTATAGGTATTTCGTTTATTACACAATGCAAAATGCCTATAAAATTATATATACAAAGACCTAATACCCAGTATCCGATTATTGATAAAATATTACAAGTTACAAATCTTTTTAAGTAATCCATGGATTTATTTTAGTACAGATTTCAGTAAAAAGAAATATTTATTTATTTTTAGAGTGTACAAAATATTTTCTGAAAAATATATCTTTTATTTCCATATCAAATATACAAAAATATAATATTATAAATCTAATCCAAGAATCAGCAGTGTTAAATATTGTTCCCAGTAATATCCAAAGAGCAAAACCAATTACAATGGTTATTGGTATAACGCAGCAAAATATACCAAAGCGGAATAATAAATCATATACTTTATTATTGAAATTTAATCCAACTTGTTTTTTTAAGATTTTTGATAAAATAAATAATATTAAAAATTCACACAAGAATGTGGACAAAAAATATATTAGGGACATAACAGTATTTTTACAAACAATTGCAGCACCTATAATAGCTGCCATACCGGGTATAGGTATTTCGTTTATTACACAATGCAAAATGCCTATAAAATTATATATACAAAGACCTAATACCCAGTATCCGATTATTGATAAAATATTACAAGTTACAAATCTTTTTAAGTAATCCATGGATTTATTTTAGTATAAATTTCGCGAAAAATAAATATTCTCATTTGCTGCTATTAAAGGATATATGTACCGGAAAATCATTCCAATGACATACAAATTGTAATATTCTTTTATTCTGCAAATATTTGTGGTAAAATCTTTATAAGATAGGAGATTTTATGCTTACAATCGATAGAGCAAATAAAAAATCAGTAAGAGAAGCTTTCGGGAAAGCACTTGTAGAGATTGGCAAAACCAATAGAGATATTGTTGTCTTAGATGCCGATTTATCCTGCTCAACTCAAACTGCGATATTTGCAAAGGAATTTCCTGACAGATTTTTTAACGTAGGAATTGCAGAACAGGATTTGGCAACAACGGCCGCAGGACTTGCTGCTACCGGTAAAATCCCGTTTGCAGCGGCTTTTGCTGTATTCATAACTGGACGTTGTTATGATCAAATCAGAAATACAATTTGTTATTCAGGATTTAATGTAAAACTTGTCGGAACACACGGCGGCTTAACAGTTGGTGAAGACGGTGCAACACATCAAGCATTAGAAGATGTTGCTCTGATGTCTAACTTGCCCGGCATGACAGTTATTGTTCCGTCCGATAGGCACGAAATTAATGCTGTTATTAAATTTGCGGCAGAATTTGACGGTCCTGTGTATATCAGAATTCCTAGGACAAATTTGCCTGACGTATTTGATGAAAACTACAAGTTTGATTTATATAAAGCTCAAGTTCTAAAAGAAGGGAAAGATTTAACTATCGTTACAAACGGTGAAATGCTGCAGGAAGTTGTTGAAGCTGCAGGCGAACTTGAAAAGCGAGGTATTGATGTTGAGATTATCAATGCTCCGGTTGTTAAACCTTTTGACATAGAAACAGTTATGAAATCTGCAGCTAAGACAAAGCTTGTCGTAACTGTTGAAAATCATTCAATAAGAGGCGGTATAGGAAGTATAATTTGTGAACAGTTATCAGAAAAAATGCCTTGCAAAGTAGTAAGATTGGGAGTAGATGATTCATTCGGTCAAAGCGGTACATCGAATGAACTTCTTGATTATTATGGATTAAGTTCTAATAAGTTGGTAGAAAAGATAACAGAGATAAAACATGATTCAATTAAGGACTGTAACTAAGAAGTATAAAAATAATTACGCATTAAAAAATATTAACCTTGATATAATGTCAGGGGAATTTGTTTTCGTAACTGGAGCATCAGGTGCGGGAAAATCCACATTAATGAAACTGCTTTATAAAGAAGAAGTTCCGACAAGCGGTACGGTTTTAATCGGAGGAATCAATATTGCGAACCTTCCGTCACAAAAAGTGCCTAATTTAAGACGCTGTATGGGGATTGTTTTTCAGGATTATAAGCTTTTGCCTAATATGTCGGTGTATGACAATATTGCTTATGTTATACGTACATTAGGTATGAGTACAAAAGAAATCAGTATGCGTGTTATGGGTGCTTTGAAAGTTGTAGGTCTTTTAGATAAGATGAAATCTAATATAAACGAACTTTCAGGCGGTGAACAGCAAAGAGTAAGTATTGCAAGAGCAATAGTTAACGGTCCGCCGCTTCTTATAGCGGATGAACCTACAGGGAATCTTGACCCTAAAAACTCAATGGAAATTATGCAGATTCTAGATCAGATTAATCAAAGAGGCATTACTGTTATTGTTTCAACCCATGATAGAACAATGGTTGATTATTTCAGAAAACGTGTTTTGACTCTTGATAACGGCGAAATTATACGTGATGTACAGGCAGGTACTTATGAGTAGCAGCAGACAGAAAATAAAAAAACAAGTAAAACAGCATATACCGAAAGACTGGCTATGTGATTTAAGAATAGCTTATCGTATAACAATGGAAGCTTTTAATGATATAAAAAGAACAGGTATCATGAATCTTGTAATTATTACAACGATGGCTGCAATCCTGACTATATTTGGGGCATTATTCAGAACAACTATCTCAATGTCTCAATTTGCGCACGAATTAGGAAATGTTTTAGAAATATCGGTTTATTTGAAATCTGATACTCAACCATCATTGGTTGCTGATAAAATAGTAAAATTACAGCATGTATCAAAAGTTAAAATCATACCTAAAGAAGTTTCCTGGAAAAGTTTAAGAAAAGAGATAGATTTACCGAATATTACTAATCCGCTTCCGGATACTTTGCATGTAAAAGTTGATAAACCCGCAAATATTTCCGCAGTTTTGAATCAAATTAAGACCGTTTCAGAAGTTGAAGATACGGGGTATGCGGAAGATTTAGCCAAAAAGATTCAATTAGTAACTCATGTTGTTAATACAGCAACGGCGTTTGTAACCATAATCGTTGCAATATTGACAATAATGATTATAAATAATACTATACAGCTTGTTATACAATCGAGAAAAGAAGAAATAGAAATAATGCGTTTAATGGGGGTTAGTAACTGGTATATTAAGATTCCTCTTGTTATGCAGGGTGCATTTTATGGTTTTGCTGGCGCAGTGATAGCTATATTCCCTGTTAATTTTATACAAAATGCACTTCAAACCTTGCATAAGTTTGCCTTAGTACCGTCACCGCCATTTGCAGAGTTATTTGTTGTTGTTACATTATTATTGGTAGGTATATCTTTTGGAGCTGGCGGCAGCTTTGTATCTATCAAGAAACATTTGCAGGTATAAACTATGGATGAGAATGATAAAACGATAGAATTAATAAATAAATTAAAAGATATTCCGGCAATGCCTAATGTAATTGTTAAGGTGTTAAAACTTATGCATTCAGAATCAGCCGGAGCGCCTGAATTGGCGGCAGTAATAAAGTGTGATCAGGCTCTTTGTACAAAAATACTCTCACTAATTAATTCTGCCTATTATGGATTCGGTAAACAGATTACCTCTGTAAATATGGCTATATCATTATTAGGATTACAGAAAACAAAAAATATTATTGTTACGGTTGCAATGAGTCCATTATTATCATTTCAGGGTGCAAAAGGGCTTTGGGAACATTCTATTAATACTGCAGTCGGATGTGAATATGTTGCCGAAAAATACAAATTAATGAATCCTGATGATGCATTTGTTATGGGATTTATGCACGATATCGGAAAAGTTGTTCTTAATCTTATTGATTCAGAACGTTATCAAGGATTTTTGACTTCTGCATTGCCGCCGAATCTAAGAATTGAAGATGAACGTGCTAAGTTTGATACCGATCATGCTTCGACTGGTTCGTTCCTTGCTGTCAGATGGCAGCTGCCTGAAATTATTAAAGATTCTATCAGATATCACCATGTGCCTTTAAAAGCAAAAGAGTATCAGGGACCATCTTTAGTCAATATTGTTGATACGATTGTTCAAGAAAACTTTGAAGAAGATTGGTATGATAAAGAACTTGCTAAGATGATTAATTTGCAGATTGAAGATGTAAATTCATTACGTGATGAAATATTTTATCGTTCAAAAATATTGTTCAATGAACTGTCATAAAAGGAGATTATATGTTAGATATTGAAAACACATTAATTGTTCTTATTGATATACAAGAGCGTTTAGTTATGATGCTAAACAAACAAGAACCAATTATAAAAGCTGCCTCCAGACTTGCAAATGCTGCAAGTATTATGAATATTCCGACCGTTCTTACAGAGCAATATCCTCAAGGTTTAGGCAAAACAATTTTTGATGTTACATCTGTTGTTAGTGAAAATACTCCTATTATAGAGAAAACATCTTTTTCTGCAATGTCGACACCTGAATTTTTTGAAAAGATAAAAAACAGTGGAAAAAAGAATATTATAATAGGCGGAATTGAAACACATATTTGTGTTTATCAAACAGTTGTGGATTTAATAAAAGAAGGATTTAATGTAGTTGTCGCAAAAGATGCTTGTGCCAGCCGTTCAACTGATTGTTTTAAAAACGGCATCCAATTGATGAAAGATAATGGTGCTGTTATATCAAACGTTGAAACAATTTTGTTTGAACTATTGAAATCTTCAAAAAATCCATATTTTAAAGCTGTTCAAGCATTGATAAAATAAGTTCGTTAATAAAACCAGACACTAAAATATAAATTTTATTTTGTCCTAAAGGTTTTGTGATGCCACAGGGTTAATTTATATAATAAAAAAAAGCCTCCAAGGCTAATTAAAAGGCATAATTAACTATCAATATATAATTTGTTAATAGTCGGTTAAATAAAGCGTAAGCCAGTCACTCCTCAAGTCAAAAAATAAATTTTGTTTTCAATCTAGAAAAATACCCAGTTGTAACTAACTTACATTATATAGTTTAACAAGTTTTTAGTGAAGTTGAATCATTCTAAAGAGTTATTTATTTATAAAAATAATCATTATTTAGAATTAGATTTTTAAATACTTGAAAAAAAGTTATATTTATTCTAGGATATAAATACATTGATAGTTAAATACATTTAGTTTCAGTGCGGAAGTAGCTCAGTTGCCCAGCGTAACTAGTGGAGCGTAGTTAAAAAACACTCTACCAACTGAGAGACTTCATGACAAGTTAATAAATTTCAGTGCGGAAGTAGCTCAGTTGGTAGAGTATCTGCCTTCCAAGCAGACTGTCGCGAGTTCGAGTCTCGTCTTCCGCTCC
>CALUXY010000063.1 GCA_944324855.1 Candidatus Gastranaerophilales bacterium
AAACTATACTCATATATCCCTTATGTGATAGTAACCGTTACATTTATATTATAGATTATGTATATATCTTTTGCAACCGTTCATCGGACAAATATTACGGAGTGTTAAAAACTTATTCTTCTTTACCTAAATGACTGCAAACATGAACAGCAAATGTATAACCGGCATGAAGTGCTAAACCGGCAACACCGATAAGAGCTTTTTTACCTTTCAAGCCTAACGCAGCAATAGAAGATACAAGCGGAATCGCATGATCAGTTAACATATCCCAAAAACCCTTAGAATAGCCGACACTTGCATTCCATGCTCCTCTTATTCTTTCATCCAATTCCCACTCAAAAAGTTTTTCTTTCATTTTGGCTGTTGATTCACTTTTATTTGTCAGGTACTGGGTATTATTAAAATACCTTAATCCAGCTTCAGCGTTTTTCTCTTCTTTATGTTCATGGGCAATAAGCTTGCCATGAGCATGAGAATCATGCAATACGGTATACAAAGCTAAACCGCCGGCAGCTTTACTTAAAACACCTATTGGAGTAATTTTTTTCAGTGAAGGCATTTTCATTCTTCTGTAATCCCTTTATTTCCGCCCGTATATGCAGGGACATCAACCAATTTTGTAGGAGAAGACATCTTTAACAAGATATTTGCAGCCGTTGCGGCATCTTTTCCGTTTCTGGATTTATCATTTTGAGCCATATAAGTTAATATTTTTACCGTATTATCATTTCCTTGAGCCAATTGAGTTTCAAGAGCAGTCAATGCAGTAGCCTTAACCTTATGGCAAGTAGGGTCTTGCAGCATTTTATTAATTAAAGCATTTAATGCTGCATCGTTATATCTTGTTCTATCTTCGTCAAGCCGTTTCAAAACCTCTTGTGCAGCGAATTTTCTCATATCTTCCGAAGGGCTGTTCAGATATTGTTCAAGATTTTTGATATATTGATCTGTTAAAACTTGTACTCGTTTCTTTCTTGTATTTTGCGAACCTTGAGGACCCATATAAGGCGGGTACATAGGGAAAGGAGGATAACCGCCCCAGTTATTTATATAATAGCCGCCAGGATAAGATTGTCCGCATTGACAGTTATTATTTGGTTCAACCGAACATTGCGGAGGAGTATGCAACAGTGGTGAATCCGGAGGAAGTTTTGTCGGATCTATCACGTTACAGGTAATATTTACCCCTGAATAACTAGGATATTTATTGTTAATAGAATTATCCATACACTTAACCTTTCAAGTATATAAAGTAATTTATTTCGAAAAAATTGCTATATTGTAACTTTATGTAAAGTTTTGTCTTAACAATAGCAAATTTTTTTTTCACAAGTTTTACAATAAATGTGCAGTGTTATGAAAAGGAGTGTTAGTGATGAAAATGACAGTTTCAGTAAATAATGATTATGGAACACCTTATTTACAATATGGAACAGACAGACAAAAAGCAAAAGCAGCAAAGTTTGCCAATGCAGATAACAAAGACCTTACAAAACTTGCATATAAGATTAATGACAGAAAATACAGAGATAGTAAATTTGCATCTAATATAGCGAAAGCAACAATGTCACTTCCGCTTATCGGAGCAGCAGTTGTTGCAGCAACAACAAAAGGAAAAGTATCAGCAAGAACACTTGCAGGTGCTAAATCTTTTGCAAAAACAGCAGGAGCAATGGGTGTAGGTATTGGAGTTCTTGCAGCTAACAATGCAGCTGCTTCTAAAAGCCCTAAACTTGATAGAGCAGAACGTAAACATCCTATTTTAACAATGGCAGGCTTAACAGCTCTAGCAACAGGTACAGTTACCGCATTAGCTGCAGGAGCTGCAAAAGTATCTCCTAAAGCAATGGAAAAATTAACTCAATTAGGTAAAAAAATTAAACTGGATAAAGTAGCCGCACAAATGGACAAAGCTCCGGAAGCTGTAAAAGGATTTATGTCAAAAGTTGCAGCAAAAGTTTCTTTACCAAAAGGTGTTAAAGAAAACTTATCTAAAATAGCAGGCAAAATTAAAGTTCCTCAAGCATTAAAAGACGGCTACAACAAAGTTGCTAATGCAGAAACTACCAAGGCAGCTCTTAATACAATGAAAAAAGCCGGCAATGCAATGCTGAGAAACCCTGTAACTACAGCATCTGCAGTAATCGGCGCAGCAATTGTCGGTCACGTTGTTAAAAAATCAGTTGAAACTTCTCAAACAAAAGCCAAATTAAAAGAAGCACAATTAAAAACTGCAAACCAACTTATTGAAGCATACGCAAATGAAAATGAATCTTTAAAAATGGCTAATTCAAAAGCTGCTGAAGCATTAGAAAAAAGTCAGGCAGTTGTTGCAGAAGACAAAATAGAAAATGAAGAAAAATAGATAAAACAAATTGTATAAAAAGAACCCTTGAGTGTAATACTCTCGGGTTCTTTTTTATCCCTTTATTCCTTTTCCTCTAATTTTACTCTTTACGCTGCAAGTTTCTTTACGAACCTTACAGTATCCATATAAGTTTCTCTTAAAAAGCCTTTAAACAACT
This sequence comes from Candidatus Gastranaerophilales bacterium, assembly GCA_944324855.1. Lineage (GTDB taxonomy): Bacteria > Cyanobacteriota > Vampirovibrionia > Gastranaerophilales > Gastranaerophilaceae > UMGS1585. The sequence goes on from CALUXY010000063.1 coordinate 2,526, forward strand.
CTGATAAAGGTCTTCTGTCAATACTTGCGAAAACGTGATAAATCGGGTCTTTCGCATTATTAAATCTCATTTGTTTATCTTTTTTATTTAGATAATATTTCTCAAAATCATCAGGAATATCTAATGTTCCAATCGGTTTTTTGTTGCGTTCAACAGCACTCATTCTTTGCATAAGCTTCTCTCTCTTTCTCTCTTATTTATCTCTTATGTATATATAAAGTATAAATTATTAAAAAAATTGACTTTTTTATAACATAATATTAAGAATTGTTACAAGGAAAAAACCTTATATTTTTAATGATATAATTAGAATACGAGTTGAGAATGAGGGAAAAAGATATGTACAGTATTATTTTAGCAGGAGGTTCAGGAAGTCGTCTTTGGCCATTATCTAGAGAGTTGTGCCCAAAGCAGCTTTTGAATATTAAAAATGATGACAGTCTTTTACAGGAAACATTTAAGCGCCTGCAAACATTTATTCCTGCAGAAAATATTATTAGTATCACGAATACAAAACATTATTCAAATGTACGTTATCAATTAACTTCATTTACCAAACAGCCTTTTGTTTTGTCAGAACCAATTGCTAAAAATACGGCACCTGCTGTTGCAATCTCTGTTAAATACATACAATCATTAACAGATGAAGACCCGGTTATCCTTGCAGCACCGTCAGATCATATTATCAATAATATAGAAAGCTTCAAAAACTCAATTTTTAAAGCGGAAAAATTGGCAAATGACGGACATATTGTCACCTTCGGAGTAAAACCTGATTATCCGGAAGCAGGTTTCGGATATATTAATGTTGAGAATAATAAAGTAAATCAGTTTGTTGAAAAACCTGACAAGAACAAGGCCGAAGAATACATCAAATCCGGCAATTGGTACTGGAACAGCGGTATATTTATGTTTAAGGCTTCAACGATTCTTAGAGAATACGAAAAATATGCAAAAGATATTTATGATATTGCCGAAACGTTTAATTTTAAAAACTCAAACGAAATTCCGTTTGTTGAGTTTGACAAAATGCCAAATATATCAATAGATTATGCTATTATGGAAAAATCTGATAATCTTGTGATGGTTGAGCTTGAAAGCGATTGGAAGGATATGGGCTCCTGGGAATCCATATATGATGTTAGTGAAAAAGACAAAGACGGGAATGTAAAAGTCGGACATATCCTTGACATGGATTCAAAAAATTCGTTTATGTATTCGTCATCAAAACTTGTTGCAACAATAGGGCTTGAAGATACGGTAGTTGTGGAAACGGAAGATGCAATACTTGCCTGCAAACGTGACAGAGTGCAGGACGTCAAACAAGTATTTGAAACATTAAAAGAGCAGCATGATGACACTCATCTTGTGCATAAAACAATGTACAGACCGTGGGGATTCTATACAGTATTAGCGCAGGGAAAAGGTTTTCTTACCAAGATGATACAGGTTAATCCGGGGCAAAAACTCTCCATTCAATCACACAACCACAGGAGTGAACACTGGGTTGTATTATCAGGCGTTGCAAAAGTTGTACTGGAAGGTAAAGAATTAATTCTAAGTCCCGGACACAGTGTTGATATACCGGTCAAAGCTATTCACTCATTACAAAACCCTTATGAAGAAGAACTTAAAGTCATTGAGGTTCAAAAAGGCGACCTTTTAATAGAAGAAGATATTATAAGATATGAAGATATGTACGGTAGAGTATAATGGCGAACTTTTTATTAAAATCAATGGGATGTAAATCTAATCAATTTGAAGGACAAATTATTGAGGAAAAACTCATTAACAAAGGATTTACAAAAACTAATGATATAAAAAAAGCCGATTATTATATCCTAAACTCCTGTACAGTCACTCATAAAAGTGATACTGAAACATTGTATCTGTTGAGAAATGCCAAACATATTAATCCTACGGTAAAAACAGTTCTCACGGGATGTATGGCACAGGTTGATAAAGAAGAACTGGAAAAACTTGACTATATAGATTATTTATTCGGAAACGATGACAAATTCAATATTGCGGATTACATTGAAAATAATGAAAAATTAATCGTTACTGATATAATGGGGGTGAATATTTTTAATCCGCAAATTCTTAACGACACAACTAAAACCCGTATCAGTTTAAAGATTCAAGACGGCTGCGATAACCGCTGCAGCTATTGTATAATTCCTTTTGCAAGAGGCAAATCAAGAAGTGCTGACGAAAAATTTATCCTTGATGAAATAAATAAATACGCAGGTGAAGGGTACAAAGAAGTCGTACTAACAGGAATTCATATCGGGCAATGGGGGCTTGATATTAATAAAAAACTCTTAGACCTGTTAAAACTGATAGAAACATCATCAATTCATAGATACAGACTTGGTTCACTAAATCCGACAGAAATTCCGACGGAAGTCCTGGAGTTTTTAAAATCATCCGAAAAATTCTGTCCGCATTTCCATTTGTCATTACAGTCTGCCTGTGACAAGACATTAAGAAGAATGAACCGTTTCTATAAAACAGATGATTATCTAAAACAAATAGAATATATCTCCGAAAACTTCAATAAACCGTTTATAGGGTGTGATATTATTGCCGGATTTGTCGGAGAAACAGATGAAGATTTTGAAGAAACAGTAAAAAATCTTAAGCAATCAAAACTTACTAAAATACATACATTCCCGTATTCAATCAGAAAAGGGACGAAAGCTGAAAATATGGAAGAGCATCTTCCTGATAAAATAAAAGAAGAAAGAGCAGCTATAATAAAACAAATATCTGCGGATAAAATGAATGAATTTCTGAAAAACAATATTGGAGAGATAAGAGAAGTATTAATCGAAAAACGTCCGGATAAACACAGCGGAAAACTAAAAGGAATAACTGATAATTATATTACAGTTATTGCCGAAAACGGTACAAATGAATTTAATACTCTGCAAAAAGTTAAAATTACGCAAGTTATAAATGATAAAGCATTGGGACATATTGTTAAAGACTAATATTTTCTTATTTTAACAAAACAAAAGAGCCGGCGACTTTTAAGTCACCGGCTCTTTTCAATTTATAACAATTATTCAATAATTGTATCATCAGAAATCAAATCAGGTGAACCGAACATTCCTTCAATTTCTTCAAGGATTGCTGCCGGTTTTCTTGCTTGATTACGTTGAGCAGCAGCTCTCTTTTGAGCTTCTCTGTCTTTTTCTTCGCTGGCAAAGTTCAAGTGGTGGAAACCGGTTCCGGCAGGTATCAAACGACCGATAATAACGTTTTCTTTCAAACCTCTTAACAAGTCTTTCTTACCTTCCACAGCAGCTTCAGTCAAGATTCTTGTTGTTTCCTGGAATGATGCTGCAGAGATGAAACTTTCTGTGTTCAATGATGCTTTGGTAATACCTAACAACATGTGTTCACAAACAGCTTCTTCACCGCCTCTTTCTCGAACTTCTTTGTTAGCGTTTTCGAATGTTTGTACTTCAATTAACTCGCCAGGTAACAAGTTTGTATCACCAGGTTCAATAACTTTTACCTTCTTAGTCATCTGACGTACAATTATTTCAATGTGTTTATCAGCAATTTCAACACCTTGAGAACGGTATACACGTTGTACTTCATCTACAAGATATTGTTGAGCAGCCTCAGGCCCGCAAAGTCTGATAACGTCATGCGGGTTCAAAGGACCGCTTGTTAAAGGCTGACCTTTTTTGATTTGTTGTTTATTTTGAACAACGATACTTGCATCAATAGCAAATTTGATTTCTTTTCTTCCTTCTTCTTCTGATACTAAGAATAATCTAGGAACTTCGTCTTCAATTTCTATTTCTGCAACACCGTCATATTCTGCTAAAATTGCACAATCTTTTGGTTTACGACCTTCTAACAACTCTTCTACACGAGGCAAACCTTGAACGATGTCACCGGTTTTTTGTCTTTCGTATAATAACGTTGCTAAAATATCACCACGTAATACCAATGAGTGAGCATCAACCTGTAATTGCGTACCAGGGCTGATTAAGTAAGGTCTTCCGTTTCTGATTGTAACAGAACCTTTATCAACAGAAATAACTTGACCTGAAACAGGTGATGCATCGCCACCGTCAGAAAGGATTGCATCCATTTTAACAAATTGACCTTCCTTAACTGATGCTTTTCCTTTTAATGCAACCTTAGTTTCAAATTCTTCTGAATGTAATAACAATCTTCTGATATCACCTTCAGTTGACTTGATAGAAGCAACACCGTTATTTATTGCAAGAACTTCTGTTTTTGCAACCGGTGTTTTAGGTTCAATAACTTCACCGTTGTTTACAAGTAAAGCTGTTTGTAAAGACTGGTTCATCTTAGAGTTGCCTTCTTGTTCACGACGAACAATCAATGTTTCTAATACAACAATCTTTAACTGGTTATTAGAATCTAATTCTACCAAACCTTTAAGATGTGACAAGTAGCCTTGCATTTGAAGAACTAAACTTGTTCTTGTTAATGCAGCGCCATCAAGGTTTCTAACTCTTGCTCCATCTTTGTATTGAAGTTGAGTTACAGGAACAATATCAATTAATTCATCAGATGTATCAAATTTAATTGATACGTTTCTTGGTTTGATATCAAGAACTTGAACAGGACGAACAAGAATTTGAATAGGTTTTTCGTCCAAAGATTCTTCATCTAACCCTAAAGAAGTTGTATCAATTTCTTCATCTAAATCATCAATATCTAAATCATCAAAATCAGATTCCATTATTGTAACGATTGAAGTTTCTTTTGCTTTAATACCTTCAGCAATAACAGTACCTTTTTTGATAACTGAACCTTCATCAACTTTTAATTCATTAATATTTGCCAATGAATGAACTTCACCAGGACGAATTGTTATTTCGTGGATTACATCATTGAATTCTTTGAATTCAACAATACCGTCGATATGACAATAAACGTCTTTTACAACTTCAGTACCGGCTGTAACAAACGTTCCGTTATCAACCATTCTTAATGTTGCATCCTTATTGATTTGGTGAATTTCTTCAGGAATGAATACCACGTTACCAGGAGTTGTAATAATTTGATTTTCATCAACTTCAACGCCCAAATATCTGATTTCACCTGAAGATTCTACTGAATATTCATCATCGACAAGCTCTGCAATTACCATACCGTTTTCTACGGTAGTATCGATAGGAGCTTTTACAATATATTTTTCTTCAGTATCTTCAACTGTCCAGAGTTGTTCTTTCTTAGTTTGTTCAAAAGTTGCGTTGGACGGGATTAAAGATGCAATTACAATTGTCAATTCTTTACCTTGAACAATCTTCTTAATCTTTTGTCCGTCAACTTTTACTTCTTCAGTAACTAAGTCTGCACCGTAACGAACTTCACCGCCGTGTTCACAAATCATCATTGTTTCAGCAAGTTCTTCACCTGTCTTAACTTTTTGACCGTCTTGAACAAGAATTTTAGATCCGCCCGGCAAGTTGTAAACATCACCGCCGATTACCCAAACAATACCTGATTTGTTAGCGATTCTTGAAATGTTACCTTGACGGTCTTTCTTTTCATCAGCGATAAAGTCTTCAAAGTATACTTCACCTGATACATCAGATGTAATATCTTTTGTTGCTTTTTCTGTTAAACGGCTTCCGTCACCGGATGATACTGGGTCAAATTCACAAAGTTTATAACCTTTTTTAACTTCCATACCGTCTGTAAAGTGAACAATCGCACCTGCAGGGATATGGTATTTCTTAGTGAACTTAGCACCTTTAACTTCAATATCGCCTTCAAAGATAGCAACATTTACGATATCACCGTGTCTTGTTCTTAATTCTCTTGTTTTAATCTTAGATGTTACAGTACCTGCTTCAATTGTTTCAACAGTTTTCATAGCACCGGCACCTTTGAATACACCACCGGT
>CALUXY010000064.1 GCA_944324855.1 Candidatus Gastranaerophilales bacterium
ATTATAACATATTTGAAATTATCAGTAAATCAAAACAACCCAGTAGAATTAACTATTTTATTAAAATTATAACATATTTGAAATTATCAGTAAATCAAAACGCCGTTGTTATAGACCTTTGAACCTGTCGAATTATAACATATTTGAAATTATCAGTAAATCAAAACGCACCACATTTAGGACATGTGTGTTTAGAAATTATAACATATTTGAAATTATCAGTAAATCAAAACAAAAATATGACACCATCGCTTTTTGCTGCAATTATAACATATTTGAAATTATCAGTAAATCAAAACAGTAGCAAAATGGAATTGTGAAAATGGTGTATTATGACATATTTGAAATTATCAGTAAATCAAAACACTTATTTTCAAGGATTAGAACGTCATTATTATAACATATTTGAAATTATCAGTAAATCAAAACAATTGGACCGAATGTTAGGTATTATGGGTTATTATAACATATTTGAAATTATCAGTAAATCAAAACTGTGAAAGTTGGAAATTAGCTGTTTGTAAATTATAACATATTTGAAATTATCAGTAAATCAAAACTCTACTAAGTTTTTTGGTTCGGATTTCAGTATTATAACATATTTGAAATTATCAGTAAATCAAAACCCCTGCTTGATGCTAACTGGACGAGGTGACATTATAACATATTTGAAATTATCAGTAAATCAAAACATAAATCCGTTACAGGTAAAAGAATACCTATTATAACATATTTGAAATTATCAGCAAATCAAAACTACAGTGCAAATTTAAAGGAGATGTTTTTTATTATTTTGTGTTACTATATAATGCTCTTTTTCAATCTTTCTGAGCGGTTTTCGCTGAGAAGATTTTTCAGTTTCATGATTGCTTGTGCGTGAATTTGGCATACGCGGGATTCTGAAATATCAACGGCTTCTCCAATTTCTTTGAAGGTCATGTTTTCATGATAGTAAAGAACCATAATCATACGCTCACGCTCAGGTAAACGTTTTAATGCCGCTTCTAACTGCGATTTTACGTTCTTTTCTTCATACGCTTCATGCGGGGTTAAATGAGTAGAATCCTGTATGGTATCAATGATTTCCATACTATCATCGCCTGAGCCTTTCTTATCGTAAATAGAAGTTATTGTTGTATCATCAGCTAATATTTGATCAACTTTTTCAACTTCTAATCCCAAAAGTTCAGCCACTTCTTTATTTGTTGCATTACGTCCGAATTGTTTCTTTAATTGTTCCTGTGCTTGTTTTACATCCCGAATTTTACGTCTTACTGTTCTTGGCAAGAAATCTTGCGAACGAATTTTATCAATGATATTTCCACGAATTCTTACCAGAGCATAGGTTTCAAATCTTGCACCATTTTGAGGAGTATATTTTTCTACAGCATCAATAAGACCTTCAACACCATAGCTTGATATATCTTCAAATGAAAATGTCGGAGGCAGAGCAACTTTGACACGACCGACTACGTATCGTGTTAAATAAATATACTGAACTATCAAAATGTCTCTCAGCTTTTTGTTTGATCGGTCAGCAAAATATTGTCCCCAAACCTTGACTAATTCTTCGTCTGAGAGTCTTTTGATATTATTGTAGCTGCTAAAATTATTAGTCTGCTCCATCCCTATACCTATAAAAGTACTTCAATATTATTGTATCTAATATCAGCATAGGGACATCATATATTTATATGAATTCGTTAATAATCGCTTATTTCTTATCTAAAACTTTTATAATATGCCATCCAAACTGTGTTTGAACAGGCTCGGAAATTTCACCTATTGCCATATGAAATGCTGCTTGTTCAAATTCAAAAACCATTTGCCCCGGCTTAAAATAACCTAAATCGCCGCCATTTTTACCTGAAGGACAAAGTGAATACTGCTTTGCCAGTTCTTCAAAATTTGTACCTCTCTTATCCAGCAGGTTTTCTATTTGTTGTGCTTCTGCTTTTGTCTTAACAAGTATATGTTCGGCTCTAACCTCTGCACAATCATAAGCTAATGCCATATTTCCGGCAAATAATAATGTAAATAGTGCTGTTAATAATTTTTTCATAGTAACCTCCATTTCTATAGGTATATAATTATTCAAAACTTTCGCTTTGTTTAGAATGCAGCCTTTTTTCTTTCAATAGTTTTATACCGGTCAATAATAATACAATCCATACAAGAGCAAAGAAATCCAATCCGATTTGCCAGTATGTGAATTCTAATGTTGAAGCCGCAAGTGCTTTAATTAAAGTTATAACTAAAGCTAACAAAAGTATAAACGTATAAAATCGACTCTTTATCTTTGTATTTAATATGACAAAAAATAAAAGATTATTAACTGTATAATATATTACTGCCAGCAGTCCAAGTGTAAAAATAGTATTCATTAAAGGTATTGCCATTGTATCATGGGCAGAATTATATACATATTTTTCTAAATCATTCATAAATGCCGGCACCCAGCAATAACAGTATAATAAATAAGACAAATTTATCCAGGGATAAATAAATCGCTTTTTTCTAAATATATTTATATGTTTAAAATCTTTGAATTTTGTAACCTTAAACAAAATTGAAAAGATTGTAAAAGCGGCAAGCCAGCCAAATATCTGAAATAACGCATTAAATATTCCGTATTTTGGATTTTCGTATTGGCTGATTTCTTTAATTGCCATCTCTGTATTTGGAATCTGTGCAGCCTCAAGGGCAGCTGTTCTATTTGTATAATAATCAGGAACACAAAAACTGTGATTATTCAAAAAATATATAGAAATTCCAAGCAGTAGCGTTATTATACTAAATATTATTATCGGATTCCTTAAAAATGATTTGTCTTTTAGCATCTGATAGTTGTTCCTCATAATGTTTGTGATTTAAATGATTTTTATTAAAATACTTAACAATTTCAACGATAAATATCGTAGTTATAATTGCGTATGACAATCTTACAACCGGCATGTAGAAATGTACAAGATTATACAATCTGTGCGACGTAACATACATTGTTGTTGCCATAGGAAGTATTTGATAAAGAACTAACCTTATAATGAATAGGATAACCGTTGCAAATACGCAAGCCAGTATATCTGCAATGAAATAAATTACAGGTGACAATAACAGAATCAATAAAGATTTTGTACTTAATCTTTTCATCAAATACTCCTGTTGTTGAGTTTATCATATTTTCAAGTAAATGTTAAGGTATTAATAGTAAATAATTTCTGGGGTTGCTCTGTAAAGTAATAAAATGAGTTAATTTACACTTTTAATCTTCGCAATACTTACGTATTTTATAACTTAAAACACAAATTCTTAATCATTTATATTTATATTATGATTGTTAGTATGGAATATAAAACAAATGTAATGAGAGCTCTGGATAAGCTAAAGATTAAATACAACCATTATTCTTACGCAGATACTAATGCAATATCGGGAATTGAAGTTGCTGCGGTTTTGGGGCAAAACCCTGATAGAGTATTTAAAACACTTGTAACCGTCGGTAAATCAAAACAAATTTATGTATTTATGATACCTGTTGCTGAAGAACTGGATTTGAAAAAAGCAGCACACTCCGTAAATGAAAAATCTGTTGAAATGTTGAAATCAAAAGAGCTTCTGCATACCGTCGGGTATATTCATGGCGGATGTTCTCCTATCGGTATGAAAAAGAATTTCCCGACAACGATTCATCTGACGGCTCAAAATTTTGATACGATAATTTTCAGTGCAGGAAAAGTCGGATACCAGATTGAACTTTCTTTAAGTGAGCTTAAAAAGATTATAAGATTTAATCTTGCAGATATTATTGCGTAATAAACTGTTACAAACTAACAAAAATCAACTGTTTTTTGCATTATTTAAATATGATTAGCATAAAAAACATAAACTCTCTTAAACTAAATTTCAAAGGATATGAACCTCAAAAAGAGTCTCAAAGGAATGATTCTTCTGTTTCTTCAAACTATGTCTCATCATCCGATGCGATGACATCTTACGGGAAAGCATTGGTAACAAGTAAATCTGACATAGAGGATATTAATACTAAACTTTTAAATACCGCTAATAATGATGTAATATCTTTAGCCGATGCTGTTGAAGAATTTAAAGATGTAAAAACGACAGATAAAAAGAAAACAGATTACATCCTGTGCTGTACGTTTGAAAACAATAAACCTGAAGTTGTTATCAACAAAAAAGCTTTGTTTCTTGTAAAACAGGCATTAGTGACAGGTGAGAAAATCCCTAAAATGGAAGATGTAATGAGAACCTGCCTAGATGATGAATCAAAATCATTTGATGGGAAAAAATTTGATTCACTATTTGATTACAAAGGACGTTTGCGTATTTCTGCAAGATTAAAACCACGTCCTCAAAATACAGCAAAGGATATAAGAACTGCAAAAGCAGCAAGACGACTGCAAATAGAAAACGCTGTAGCCGGAAATTCTGTTTCAAAAACAGAAAATACTGAATTTAAATATCAAGATTTCTTTATATCATTAGATGACAAGAAAAAAGAAATGATGGCAGATATTGACAAGATTAGGGAAAATTCAAATGAAATACCGGATGATTTGTATAACAGCATGAAATCTGCATTAAAAAATGATGATTTTGATTTGAGAAAAGTATACAAAGAACATTATTCTCTTTTGAATGATTGTAATACTCTGGATGATGTTAAACAGTTTTATCCAGAATTAAAATATCCTCAAGAAAAACCTCAATATGACAAATCTCGTTCAAAAGATACTCTGGATAACCGGCTTGCAAACGAAGATTTTGACAAAGTTGTAATTTCTGTTTTAAAGAATAATTATATTGAAATGAAACCTAAAACTGGTTTTTATGTTAACTTAGAAAACTCTCGTCCTACAACTCTTATAAGTATGGAAAATGCAGGATTTAAATTCAGTACCCCATCTAAAGAAATACAATCTGTTTTAAATAAAGGGGATGAAATAGTTTCTAAGTTTGAAAATATTCCTGATTTAGATGATGAAAAAATAAAGAAAATAGCAAACAAACGTGCAATTAATAAGAGCAAAGTTTGGGCCGATTATTCCGAAATGACTGCTACAAACTGGCTGCCGGTAAGACTTATTAAATACAAACGTCTTGATAATGTTAACAGTCCTTATTCAACTGACAAAATGGTTAATACTTATATTTCTTATTTATACATAAAAAATAAGAACAAGTCTTATCCTGCTAATCCGCTTGAAAAATTTGATGATAAAAATTATCTTTCAAAAGGAATGAAAGCAGTTGTAAACGGTACATACTGGGCAAGATTCAAAAAATATGATGAACGGGTTCAAGGAGAAGATTTTGAGAAATTCAAATCTCAATTTGATACTGAAGCAATAGGCAAATCGTTTGAACATTTGGAAAACAATTATACAAATGCATTTTTCCGTCAATATTGGACACAAGAAAGGAAAGATAAACTAAAAAATGAATTACAGCCTGCTTATGACTTAATTTATGAAAAGATTGCATTAAAAGAACAAATTCAACCTAAAGTTGTTACTGATGATGATGTTAACGAATTAATTGAAACCACACTTCCGATTGCGGGAGATAATATACCGGAAGATGAATTAGCAAAATTTAAACATACTGTGTCCGGAATTCAAAATAAAGAGCTAAAAGAACGCTGCCAAAGTTGTATTTCCTCTGGAGATATGGTTGACAGAGGGTATTTTGATTCTATCAATAAAATTATTCAAAATTCAACAGATAAATACGGTGTAGATGAAGAAAAAGCGATTGTTCTAATAAATCTTCACGATAAATATTTAAATAAAATCTTAAATGAGGATAACATACCGCCGGAAGAAGAGTTTATCAAAGAAGAATTATCAAATTATAAAACCGGTAATGATTATGATTATCAAAAAGTGTATTTAGATTCAAAAGAAGAAAATAAATACTTTAATTCTGCTGAAAAATTACAGTTGAAAGGTGAAGAAGAATTTAATTCCATTGTTGCAGATAGGTTTGTATTCAAAGACAAACCTGATTATGCAGGGGCTAATACTATCATAGGATATTATGAAGGCATTCCGGAAATATTTAAATCTAAATATCTTACTCAACTGAAAAATATGTCAAAAGTTAATAATAAGATATTTATGAATGAAAGTAAATCTTTGCATGATCAAATAACATCCTGGAACTTTGATAATGATGAAGTCTTGATTATGGACAAAGATAAAATTCCGCAAAAAGTAGTTATTACCAATAAAGCGAAACAAGAATTGTATGAGTCCGTCGGAGAAAACTTGAATCAGTTTGATTATTATTATAAAAAATTCACATCTGCAGCTCAAAACAGAACCGGCAGCAAAGGCGGCCAAGGGATTAAAACGGTTGCCGGAAAAGATTTTGATGCAGAGATAAAGATTCTGGGAAATGGCGGACGTTTAAGAATGTATTCCCGTCCGATCTCTTCTTATGACCAAGTCAAGTATTCATCTGATGACGGAATAAATGTTAAATATATTTTTGATACTTGTGATGGTCATTTATAATTTTAGTGATATTATTACATGGTAAAGAATGGAGAATTTACTATGGATAATCAAACCGCTATAATAATACCTGCACGATATGAATCAAGCCGTTTAAGAGGAAAACCGCTAATAGAAGTCGGCGGAAAACCTATTATACAGTGGGTATTTGAAAAAGCTGTAAAAGCACAGCTTGCAGATAGAGTCATTATAGCAACTGATAATGAACAGATTTATGAAACATCTTTAATGTTCGGCGCTGAAGCAGAAATGACACTGGATACACATAACAGCGGCAGTGACAGAATAGCAGAAGTAGCAGAAAGACACCCTGAAATTGGTTATATTATTAATCTTCAAGGGGATGAACCATTGATTAATCCTGATACAATTGATATTGTTATAAAACTTTTAAAAGAAGATTCTGATGCAGATATTTCAACATTAGTCCACGAAATAACAGATGAAAAAGATATAATGGATTCTAATTTAGTAAAATGCGTATTTGACAATAACGGTTATGCAATGTATTTTTCCCGTTCAAAAATCCCATTTGAAAGAAATGCGGGTCATGCGAAATTTTATGGACACTTAGGTATATATGGCTATAAACGTGATGCGTTATTTAAAATGACAGGTGCAAACCAAACGTCTTTGGAACTTACCGAAAGCTTGGAACAATTAAGAGCATTACAAATGGGTATGAAAATAAAAGTTTCTGTAGTAGAAGATAGTCCGATAGGTATTGATACCATTGAGGATTTGAATAATTTCAAAAACAGAATTATGGCGAGCCAGTTATAAAAAAACTAGCAAAAAGTGCTTGCAATTTTTGCTTAAATCAATTAATATAAGTTTATATTTATTTAAAAAACTACACGAAAATAAATATTTTGTAACATATAATTATAAGGATGGTTTATAATGACTGACAAGGAAGAATTACAAGATTCTCAACACGAATCCGGAGCAGCACAAAAAATAT
>CALUXY010000065.1 GCA_944324855.1 Candidatus Gastranaerophilales bacterium
AATGATTTTTGAGTTGAAAATAGGTTTAATGAATGATATAAATATAATACATAAGGTTATAATAGTTTCAGGAGAAAACTTATGAAAGAATTAATAGCATTTTTCAAAGATATTTTTATGATAAGCGATCAGAATATGAATATAAAAGTAGGTTTGTCCCAATTCAAAAAAGAAAATGTTGATGAGAAAAAGCCTGTTAAAAAGATAAAGAAAGAACATAAAGAAGTAAAGCTGTCTGATCTTATGAGAAGGAGTGCATAGTTTTTAGTATTCAATTCCTTTTCTGGCGGCAATTCCTGTATCCCAGTAATGTTTTACAGGTTTGATTTCCGAAACCAGATGGGCTATATCAATAATTTTTTGATTAGCATTTCTTCCTGTCAGAACAATTTCCATTTCTTCAGGTTTGTTTTTCAAAACTTCCACAACTTCATCAACGTCAATAAATCCCAGATCTATTGCAATATTTGCTTCATCAAGAATTATCAAGTTGTATTCATCATTTTCTATAGCTTTTTTCGCAAGTTCCCAGCCTTTTTTTATTTCCTCTTCGTCATTTTGATTTTTGTTATTTGAATAGACAATTCTATCAAGACCTGCTTGAATGATTGTGAGATTTTTTGTAATTTCTGGTGACAGATTTCTGAAAGAGTTGAGTTCTCCGTAGTCATCTCCGCCTTTTGTAAACATTATAATAAGTACTTTCCAGCATCGCCCAAGTGCCCGCATTGCAAGCCCCAGAGAAGCTGTAGTTTTTCCTTTACCGTTGCCTGTATAGACTTGAATATAGCCGTGTTTTGCCCAATTAGGGTTGACCAGTTCATTTTTGCAAAAGTTATTCATATTTTTATTATATACTAAAATTATGGATAATAAAACAGACTTAAGAGTACGTGCAAAAATTATACGAAAAGGGCTTGATATTCCATCTGTCAGTTCAAGTATATTAAATATGATAAGAGAAAATAAAACTTATCAAAATGCTCAAAATGTAATGATTTTTTATCCTATGAAATACGAAATAAATCTGCTGCCGTTATTGGAAGATGACAAAAATTTTTATCTGCCTAAAGTTTATGATGAAGATATTCTGGTTTGTCCTTTCAAATTTGGTGATGTTCTTGTAACTTCGCATTTTAAAGTTCAGGAACCATGCTCTAATCCTGTAAATCCGGAAATTCTTGATTTGATATTTGTTCCGGCGCTTATGGCGGATAAAGACGGATTTAGATTAGGCTATGGCGGGGGATTTTACGATAGATTCCTTGCAAAATACAAAGGGATTAAAACAATCCTCCCTATTTCGTCTGCTCTTCTCGTCGAAAAATTGCCCCGTGAAAGTTTTGACCGTAAAGCTGATATTGTTATTTCATGTTAAAAAGGAGCCCGCGTTTAGCGAACCCCTTGTAAAGGTTAGTCAAGGATAGGATGTTTTATGGTAAATCCTTATTAATATTCAGGTTTAAATAATTTTATAGCTTCCTGTTCACCCTGTTTAACCGATTCATATTCCTGTTCAATCATTTTTAACTGGGTTTCTATTTTAGCTTTTTCAGCCTGAATTTGTTTTTCTTGTTCATTCAAAAGTTTGCTTTCCTGTTTGCCGATATTTTCACGCGCCTGATTATACAGACTTTTAAATATCCACTGCTGATACATTGCCTGATATTGCGGATTAGGCATTTGTTGCATCTGCATTGCCATTACCGGCTGCATCATTGCCATATTTTGGTTTGCGCTCATTAACGCTCCGTTATGGGCATACTGCATGTACATCATTTGTCGACCGAACATTGAACCCGGAGTATTCATCATATCGCTCATAGATACTGAACCGTCAGCTACATTTGCAGAGTATTGCTGCAAATCTGATAACTTCTTTGTCAGCTCCATCAAACGATACTGTAAATCGTTCCGTTGATGAATAAGTTGCAATTTTCGGTATGCGAAAATCAATGGAGACATTTTCTTTACTCCTACCTAATTTATAACTAACCTTTTTAACCTTACATTTATATAAAAACATGCAATTCCTTGAAATTGCATGTTTTTGGCTGTTATGTTAAGATTTGTTAATATTTTGTTTATTGACCGCTTTTTGTAATAACTTTATCAATAAGTCCGTATTCTAATGCTTGCTGTGCAGTTAAGAAGTGATCACGTTCGCAGTCTTCTTTAACTTTTTCGACCGGTTGACCTGAATTTTGAGCGATTATTTCAATTAACATATCTTTCATTCTCAAAATTTCTTTTGCTTCAATTTCAATATCTGTTGCCTGACCTTTTGCACCGCCCAGAGGCTGATGTATCATTACTCGTGCATTAGGAAGAGCCATTCTTTTCCCCTTAGCTCCGGAACAAAGCAAAAAGGCTCCCATAGATGCTGCATCTCCGAGGCATATTGTAGAAACGTCGGATTTGATAAGCTGCATTGTATCATAAATAGCCATACCGGCAGTAATTACACCGCCAGGACTGTTTATATAAAGCATAATATCTTTTTCCGAATTCTCGCTGTCAAGCAGCAGAAGCTGCGCAACAATTGAATTTGCAACATCATCATCAATTTCTGTTCCTAAAAATATAATTCTTTCTCTTAAAAGTCTTGAAAAAATATCAAAAGAACGTTCTCCGCGTGATGAAGCTTCTATAACTGTCGGGACATAGCCCATTATTCTCATATAAGTTTCCTGATCCATATTTGCTCTCCTATATAATACGTTTATTATAATATAAAAATAAATAATGTATATACAATAACAAAAGGACTAATATCGCGGTTTACTCTAATTATGAGTACGTCATGCTGAACTTGTTTCAGCATCCCACGGTAATTAGACCCTGAAACTAGTTCAGGGTGACAATTTAGATGTTGTTTAGTGTAAACTGCAATATTAGTTTAGTAACAAAAGGACATGATGTATTTAAAAAATTCATCAATGTCCTTTAATTTTAGGAAAAGCCGGCTGAAAAGATTTATTTTGGTCAAGAAGCAATTTATGTGCCGGCATAGAAATTTTTATAAACTATATTATTTTCTCTGCAGTATTTTTCAATTTCTATATTTAATTCGTCAAAGTACTGCGGATTTTTCATATTATATATATCATTATACAATGATTTGTAAATAGGATATTCCTCATTTATGAATTTGAACATTTTTGTTTTAAAACTGCTTCTCAAATTCAACTTATCAAACCAGTATTCATCAGCATAGTCTTTGGTTTTTTCTATAATGTTTTTGAAATCGGTTATTTGAGGAATTATTGGTGAAATAAATACAACCGATTTAATACCATTTTGCTTCAAAATTTTTAAAGTTTCAAGTCTTTCCTCAATGCTTGAAGAATAAGGTTCAAGTTTTTTCTTTACTTTTTCATCTAAGAAGCTTATGGAGATGGCTATTTCGATATGTTTCATTTTCTTAAACAAATCAATATCTCTTAATACTAGTTTGTTTTTTGTAACTACACTTAAGTATGCTTCAGATTTAACAAGCTGTTCCATAATCATGCGTGTTATCCCGTACTTTTCTTCGTAAGCGTTGTAGGGATCTGTTACAGTGCTTATCATTACTTTTTTATCTTTTATTTTGAAAGTGTTAATTCTTTTTCTTGTATGTTTGACATCAAGAAATTCACCCCATTCTTCTTTATGTTTGCTGAAACTCGACATATAAGCTGCATAGCAGTATAGACACTTGTTCGGGCATCCGACATAGGGATTTATTATATAATCCAGTGTAGTCAGTTTTGTTTTGGTTAAATAATCTTTAACACGTGTTGTGTCTTCCTTTACCATAACAGCATAATAAAGTTCGCAAAAGAAAATGTCAATATTATTGAGTTCTTATTCGTGAATGGAAATATCTTTTTCTACAATCGGCGGTATAGGTGATGTAATAAGCATTTCAAGATATTTATCGTTTTCTTGTTTTACTTTTTCTGCAATAGATTTTATTTCATTGTTATTCGTGAAGAAGTACTTCACAGCATATTTTAGGACCATCATACCTTTAGCAGGGTGTTTTTCAAATTTATATATATCATATTCGAAATATTTCTTAGCATTTTCACATCCGTTTACAAGAAAACTTATTGCAGCTTTATCAGATTTTTTATTTTCAATAAGTTTTAAAAGTACGCTATTGTCTGTATTCTCAACGGTTTTATCAAAATTTTCGGCAAATTTTATCGGGTCATTTTCGTCAGGGTAATAATAAATCCCAATCATTTTTGTCCAGTTCGAAACATTTTCATATTTCTTAAAGTATTCGTTTCCGTAACCGTTTGTTTGAGGTGCAAGAGCGCTGTATTTTAAGGTATAGACTTCATTATCAAAATGTATGTCTTCTGCAAGGCAGCCGACTTGTGATAAAAATATTGCCAGTAATATAAAAAAAATTCTTTTCATATAAAAATTTAAACATTTTTTTGTACAAAAAGAATTATACTTATGATTTATATAAAAGGTTAATTTTCATTTATAAAAAAGTTTAAATTTTATTGAATGTAACGAAATGTAAAAATAAGTTTAAAAAGGCTGAAATCCTTACTATAATCCTCATAGGATAGGATAGGATAGGATAGGATAGGAGCAGGAAAAGAAATAATTATACCTTTATTGTTTTTATATAAATACGAGAGTATTTAATTTTAAGAGTATAAAAGGAGGATATATGACACCTATTAATCGTTTATTTAATATGCAGCCTGCAGGACAGCTTGCCCAACAGCTTGATGCTGCTGACGGTAAAAAAGATGGTAAGATAAGTGCATCCGTATGGAACGGTTTTGTCCGCGGGAAAGGCGGTAAAACGATAAAAAATTATATTGAAGTTGGTAATGCAACGAGTTCAATTTCGTCTTATTTGATGAAGAATTCAAAAACTTCAGGTAAAAATATTCAAAATTTGATGCAGGATTGGCTTTCAGGTTTAAATCAATCAAATAATCCTTCACAAACGCAAAAAACAGAAGCTGTATCTCCGTCTCCTGAAGTTCAGCCCGCAGCTGTTGAAAGTGAAGCCCCTATGCTTGAGACAAAGCCTGCGACTGCAGAAATAAATCCTTTTGCAAGTGAAACTAAGCCTCAGGAAGACGAACAATTTTCACTGGCTCCTAATCCTTCATTGGCAGGTAAAAATGTGGACCAAACTGATGCTTCCGGTCGTAAAATCGGAATAATTTCTTACGATAAAGAAGGCAATGTTGATTACTATTGCAGATATGAATATGACAATAACGGAAATCAGACCAGAACTGTATATTATAATCCGGACCAAACAGTTGATGCCTCTTTTGAATATGAATATGACAACAAGGGAAATCAAATTACGAAAACAAGCTACGACGCTAATAACATTGTTGCTTCATATACTGAATACAAATATGATAATGCCGGAAATAAAATTAGAGACATAATACATAATTTCGGGGATAATAGTATTGAAAAAATATATTATGATACAAATGGCAAAATTGAAGCAAGTTTCTTAGAAGAGTTTGATAATAATGGAAATAAGGCGAAATCAACAACCTATAATTCTGATGGTTTTGCTATTTCTGAATTTCTATACGAATATGATAATGCAGGCAACAAAACAAGAGAAACTAAGTACGATTCTGATGGCAATATCGTTTACGAGGAATTGTACGAATATGATAGCAGCGGAAATATCATTAAAGAATCAATATACAATGCTGACGATTCCGTAGACGAATTTTAATGATTATTGTCAGGATTGTATTTTATAATCACAATAACTAGAGATTGTCATTCACAGCAGTAAAATCTTTTCCGCCGACTGCCTTATAAATATCGACAGTAGAAAGCAGATAATTCACCTGATTATTTACTTTATCTTTATCTGCAACAATAAGTTTTTCGCTATCTTTCATCAAATCAAGATTTGATTTTGCTCCTATATTGAATTTTTTGTCAGCCAGTTTATATTTTTCATTTTCAAGATTGTACCGTTTTACGCTTTCTTTATAATTTTTCTCTCTTGTTTTTGCACCGCCCAGAGAATCATTTACCTCTTGTATTGATGTTAAAATTGTTTTTTCATACATCTGCTGTGCCTTTTCAAGTTCAAGTTTTGTCCATCTCAACCGCGCCATTTTAGCCCCGCCAGTAAACAAATCAAGTGACGGCACAACTCCTGCAAGAGATTTGAAAGTATGATTTCCGAATATATTTGTAAAATTGTATGCGCTGAAACCTGCCTGACCGTATAAAATAAATTTAGGCAAAAAGTCGCGTCTTGCTACTTTAGCATCTATTCCTATTTTTTCAATATAATCTTCAGCCTTCAAATAATCCGGTCTGTATTGAATAACTTCCGCATTGATAGCTTCGGGCAACGGTAAAAGTTCAAGCTTTGAATAATCTGATCTTGCCATTTGAGACAAATCTTTTTCTCTTAAACCTGTCAATACTCCGAGTTCTCTTGCAACAATCAGTCTTTTATCAACATAAACATTCAATTCTTCTTTTAACTGCGTCAAAAGCTGTTTTTCATCCATAAGTTCGGTTACGGGACACAAACCGTTATTATATTTTATTTCTTCTAATCTTACGATTTCTGTCTGAAGTTTGACAAGTTCTTCCTGATCCTTTATCAACTTATCAAATTTTATAAGGTTAAAATATTGAGATGCTACAGCAGAAGTTAAAGATATGTAAGAAGCTCTTTCATTCTGTTTAACAATTTCATGCTGTTTTTTAAATGATTTGGTTCTCAAATAATTTTCGCCCCAGATATCAATTTCATAACTCATTGTAAGCGGAAGAAAAAAGTTGCTCTGTTTGTAATCTGGAATTACAACATCGCCGAATTTAACGGTTGATGAACTGAAATCTCTGAACAAATCTCCCTGAAATCCTACCTGAGGAAGCTGTCCCGCAAAAGCCATTTTGACAACCTGTTCTGACTGCTTTACGTTAAGAGAGGCAATTTTTAAATCCTGATTATTTTTAAATGCTGTAGTAATATAATCTGTCAAAACAGGATCATTATATTTCTGCCACCAGTCAAGGTTTAAATATTCAATTCTGTAATCGGGTGTATTTTTTTTGTTTTTTGCTTCTGCTGCTATATTAAATGAACACAGCAAAATAAACAGGGTAAGTAATATTTTAAAATTTTTCATATTTAGTGTATCCTTTTTTACATGTTTGTGTTATCATAATAACACAAAGAAAAATCATGGACAAGCATAATTTATTAAAAAGCAGAATAGGGATGAAATTAGTACGTGTAGGCAAAATGGTACGCGCAATTGCTAATCAGAAATTTATTAAGGCAAATTTCCAGATTACCCCTGAACAATT
>CALUXY010000066.1 GCA_944324855.1 Candidatus Gastranaerophilales bacterium
AAAAAATATTATCGGTATCTTATGTTTTAACAAAGCTACCGTTTTCGGGGCTAATGCCGCCCCGAACCCCGCACTCTATTTCTTTCTTTTTGTTGCGATGCAAAAAGAAAGAAATAGAGAAAAGAAAGAAAAACCACCGACTTAATAGTGTCAGTAAAACTCAACATTCAGCCGGTGAACTCACTCCTTTAATTTTAAAATAACTTTAATCAAATTTATTTATTCACCGTTCAAACAGCACCGGCTCACCATTGTTTCGTTAACTGACACTAATCTATTTTGTTATTTTATTCGTTCCCCGACTTTTACGGAGTGAGCAATACTCACTTATTGAAACAATGACAGGAAATGTGCTGTTTGAGCGTAGCGAGTTCACATTTCTGGGGTTGAAATTAGTGAGTATTAGCGAACGGAGTTCAAGTCGGCAGTTTCTTTGTTCCCCGTTTCTTTGATGGCAAAGAAATGGGGATGCGGGGTGCAGGGGAGCATAAACCCCGCTATTGGTAAATGAATTGATTGGAATTACATTGCTAACATTCGGAGTAATGAATCACTCCCCATCCCAATCTGTCTTGGATTTCTTCCACGCTCGAATAGGCTCACTTTTAAGCCGTGGGCTTAGAACGTTCGCTATTTTCGCTAGCCGGACTAGCAGCATTGCTGCATCGTCCGTACAGAAATCCGCTCCCTAAACAGGGAAGGAGACTGACAAAAATTAATTTTTGGTGCCGCCTTGTCGTTGTTTCGCTAACATTGATGGCTCACTTCGTGAAGAGCACGTAAAAACAAAACCATATATTTCCCCCTGCTCACTTTGTAAAAATCGGGGAAAATAATGGATACATGCTTAATTTCAATTTACTAATATAAAAAAATCTATTCACGACTCACGAAAAGTCTCCTCACTAATCACACCTCACTCTTCACTACCGATAATATTTTTTATGTAAATAAAATAAAAAAAATGTTTTAAATAAATATAAAAAAGAACGATTCAATTAAATTGAATCGCCCTTTTTATTATTTTACTTTAGGTTTTACTAGAGTTACTGATTACCAACCGTAACCACCATCACCATAACCACCAGAAGTTGCTTTTAAGTCAGCTTTTTTCATAACTAATGCTTTATTTTGAGCAGCTAATGCTTCAGCGCCTTTAGCTTCTGCTTTTGCAGCTGGTTTAGAAACAGCAACAGTAGCTTTTTTAGCAGCTTTAGCAACTTGAGCTGGTTTTCTGATACCTAATGAACCTAAAATGTTTTGTACTTTTGACATAATTTATTGACCTCCTTTGTCTTGTTACATTCATATAATAACCAAACATTTTTTAATTTGCTAGTTTGTTTTTATTTATTTAACAATTCTTAATATAATTTTTAAAAGTGTTATAAATACTGGATTAGAGGACTTGCAATAACCGGGAATAGCGATAAAATTATCAGAACATTTGTTATACCGTATTCCTGTGCGGTTAATCCGATTAGTGATAATGAAATAGCAACTACACCCCAGGCAAATCCGTTCATAAAACCTGCAACAACGCTTTTATACTGTGGCAAAAGTGTTTGTCCCATGACCATAGTGACAGGTTGTGCAAGCATGGTTGTAAATCCAATAATTACAAACATTGCAATAGAAAATACAGGATGATGTTTGTATGTTAATGAAAACATGATAATCATAGGTAATGTTGCAGTCATGGAAAAATATAATAATGTTTTTGTTCCGACAGCCATTTCTATTTTATGACTGCATAAAGAACCGATTCCGCCGGCTATTATAAATAAGAATAATGCAACTCCTATATAGAATGGTTTGTATCCCATGTTTTTCCATAAAAACGGTAAAAGCGTACAGCAGCTTGTTGTAACAAGTACTTTCATCATAGATATAATCATGAGATAGTTCATTTTCCTATTCGTTAATATGGTATAGAAAGTTTCTTTAAATGTTTTGTATTCTGGTTTCTTTTCTACATTAGATAGTTTAGGTACAAATATGAACATTGTGAATGCTAATGATAAGCCTAATACAGACATTATCGGCATATGTTCCATGCCAAGATACTGAGTTACTCCTGCCGCAATCAAAGGTCCGAAGGAATAGCCTAAAGATCCCATGCTTATAAATATACCCATGTCATTTGCGCAAGAATTGCACATTGATGCGAATTTATTTACAAAACCGCTTGCCTGCGGGTGATAAAAACTACTGCCTAAGCTGCCTAATATTATAAATAAAATCAATATCAAAACATTAGGAGCTAGAGGTGTTAGCGGTATAAATATAGAACTTAATATTAATCCCCAGAATATAAACAAACGTTTAAGCATGTTATCTGCGAAGAATCCGAAAATAGGCTGCAAAAGAGTTGAAAAAATACTTGAAATACTGATAACTGCTGTTGCCATTGCCATTGTTATTCCTAGTTTTGCCGCAATAAACGGCATAATAGGATTTAGTACTCCGGTATAAATATCATTAGCGAAATGCCCTGCAGATAACCATCTTACGGCTGCTTTATTTTTGTTCATTGTCTTTACCTTATTTTAAACCGCTTAGCGGTATTACCTTATTGTGCAAATTTTTAACGTGGAATCAGAGATAAAACCATATACATTTACCCCGCCCCTAGAACTTTAATAGTATTTTTATTGTATCTTTTTCTTTATTTGCTTCAAATCCCTCAATCGCATTATCTACCGGATAAATTTTAGAAATAAACGGCTTGAAATCTATTCTGTTATTTTTTAATAATCTTAAAGCCGGAGCAAACTGTCCGCATCTTGAACCAAGTACTGTAATTTCATTTATCACTATCGGAGCAAGATTTAGTTCCTTACCTGTTGCAATTGTACTTTTTAAAACGAGTACACCTCTAGGTTTTACTAAATTCAGCGAAGTTTCAAACCCTGAAACAGAGCCGGTTGCTTCTACAACCACATCAAAATTATTCATTGACTCGGAGTCATTTAACAGAACTGTTTTAACCCCTTGAGCCTTTGCTATATCCAATTTATTTTGGTGTTTTCCGAGTAATGTTACATCAAGGTTTTGTGCGTTTAATGTTAATGCTGTTGTAAGTCCGAGTTTCCCGTCACCTAAAACAACAACTTTATGTGTCGGTTCAATATGTAACTGTTCTGTAATTTCGCATGCGGCAGCCAGAGGTTCAACAAAAACAGCCTGTTCATCCGATACATTCTCAGGAACTTCAAATAAAACATTTGTCGGCATGGTCAGGTATTCAGCAAAACATCCGTCTTTTCTCCATATCCCGAGAGTATGTCTATCCGGGCAATGTCTGTAATTTTTAACAGCACACCAGGGGCAATCCGGAGATTTGCATCCGTAACTTATCTCTGCAACAACTCTTTTACCTATAAGAGATTTGTCATCATCATTTACATCTTCTACCACTCCGACAAATTCGTGTCCAAGTATTCCATTGTACCCCATATAACCTTTTATAATTTCTGCATCGGTATTACATATACCTGCAAGCGATACTTTTATTAGCGCCTCTCCTTTTTGAGGAATAGGTTTTGTGTAATCTGTTTTTAAAGTTAAACCTTCTTTATCATTAAATACTACTGCTTTCATCTTCTTATACTCCTTTTTCTTTAATTCTATTGCAATAAATATAAAATGTCTATTTATTCCTACATCAAGTAGCCTAGTTTTTTCTATTTTGTTTAAGTTTTTGATATTTAAGTCGTTTGTCGTTATAGGACTAGTTATACAAGTTATTGGAGAGTAACCAATGGATATTTTTGCAATAATAGGTTTATTTTTAGGGCTGGGGTTTATCCTCGTAGGACAAGCCTTAGAAGGTGGTAATATAGGGCAGTTAATACAGATTACCGCCGCATTTATTGTTCTTGGCGGTACATCTGGCGGAGTTGTGTTGAGTTTTCCGCCAGCAGTTATTAAAGATGCAATAGGACTATTTAAAGATGTTATATTCCCGCCTAAAGTAGATTTGGAAGGTTTAATTGCAGAAATAGTCGGCTTTTCAACAAAAGCAAGAAAAGAAGGGGTTATAGCTCTTGAAAAAGAAGCTATCAATGCTTCGGACCCTTTATTAAGATTTGGACTTGAAATAGTTGCCGATGGTACTGATCCTACACTTGTACGTTCAATGTTGGAAACACAATTAGAGCAGCTTGAAAATAAAATTATGGGTGCAGCAAAAGTATACGAAGCTTTCGGCGGTTTTTCTCCGACACTCGGTATCGTAGGTGCGGTTATGGGTTTGATTCAGGTTATGCAAAACCTATCTGATCCGTCAAAGTTAGGTGAAGGTATTGCGGTTGCTTTCGTTGCAACAATCTATGGTCTTGTTGCTGCAAACTTATATATGATTCCTTGTTTTAACAGAATTAAAGGTATTTATTCAAAAGTATTTCTTGCTAAAAATGTTATGATCGAAGGCGTACTTGCAATACAGGCCGGCGAAAGCCCGACACTTATCGGTCGTAAGTTAGGTGCATTCATTCTTGGTGCTAATGTAAATAAAACTATACAATAAAGGTAACTAATTATGGCTAAAAAGGCAAAACCACCTGAACATGAAAATTTGGAACGTTGGCTGGTATCTTATTCCGACTTTATTACGTTGTTGTTTGCTACCTTTGTTGTATTGTATGCTTTATCCCAAACGGATGTAGCAGAACTTAGTAAAATTGATGAGTCTTTACAACGCGCATTTTCGACTGCATCTATTCTGCAGGGAAATGACGGAGTTTTAGACTCAGGGCAAAGTATTCTGGATTCTGGAGCCGGGAACGGTTTTATTCAAGAACTCATGGCAGAATATATAAGTCCCAAATACGAATCTCAATCTTTTGAACAAATAGAAAAATCTATTGATGAATTAAAGAAAAACGGTCAATTAGAGGGTGTTGATGCTAAAATTACTGATCAAGGTTTGTCAATAACCTTTGAAGAAAAATATTTATTTGACTCAGGGTCAGCGGAACTATCAAAAACCTCTCAAAAACTGTTAGATAAAATAGGCGTTCTTATTTTTGAAAAATTCGTTATGCATAATATCCGTATAGAAGGTCATACTGACAGCATGCCAATTTCATCTGCAAAGTATCCTTCTAACTGGGAATTATCAAGTGCAAGAGCTTGTACTATCGTAAGATATTTAATACAACGTTTTAAATTTAGTCCATCATTGTTTACTGCTGTTGGGTATGCAGATACACGACCTGCAAAAAATGAAAAGGGACAGATTAATTCAAGATTAAGCAGAAGAGTTGAGATATTGGTTTTGAATAAAAAATTCAACTCGATTGAAAAACCTCAAAATGAGATTTTAAAAATGGATAAAGATCAGCAAATGGAACTTCAAACAAGACGTAAAGAGTTTGTATCACAAATTAAGTCTCAAAATGCGATTTCGCCGGCTGCTGAAGCATTATTAAAAAATGGCAAAATGGATAGACGAAAAGTAATAGATATGAGAAACTATGCTGAATCCAAAGGTATTTCTTTAGATAATAAAGAGTTGTATAATAGTATTGAATCTCCTTATGCTAGCACATCTATTGATAAGCAGGTTCACGAGGATGAAGATTTTGAATAATGATTGAATATTATGTAGGTTTAGCGCTGTCTCCTGCAGCAACAATTGAAACAGGTATTGCCGTATTAGATCAGAATAATACGCTTATTCTTGTCGATAAGTTTTTTACAATGAAAGATGTCCAGCATTTCTTTGATAATTATTCCTCATTAAAAAATTCTTTCATTTGTGTATCGCTTCCCTGGGATAATACTTTAATGACAGGTAAATGGCGGATATTATCAAAACCTTATCAACTTATTAATACTACAAATAAACATGATTTTATTAATGTTGATAATTGGACACAGCGTTTTTCAACCAGAGGATGTGATTATTTTACAAATCTTGTTGAAAAAGGAGCAGATATTTCAAGGTATGATTTGTATTTATCAAAATTAAAGTTAAATCTTTATTCCAATTACAAACAACGTTCTCCTGCGGATTGCAAATTCTTACAAAATATTCTTAAAACAGAATTCGGCTTTAATGATATCCCAAATAATATGATTCCGGCAGGTGCTCTTGAGGCTATGATTGGTGCTGTCTTAGCAAGGGAAAAATCAAGAAATAACATAGAAACATTGTACCAATTTAAAGGTATTGATGTAATAAATGTTCTTGATTCTGATTCAGTTTATAAAGCTCCTTTAGTCCCAATAGAGTAAGTGTCGGGTTGATATCATCAAATTCACGATTCATATATTTCGCAATCAACCGGCAAAGCCCGCCTGTAGCAACTATCGTTGCATTTTCTCCGAGTTCATTTTCGCATTGCTCTATTAATCCGTCCACCATACAGGCAGTACCTCTTATAACACCGGATAGTATTGCATCAAGCGTATTATCTCCGATTGCATTTTCAGATTTTGCTGCATCAAGTTTAGGTAATTTTGATGTACATTTGCTTAACGATGTAAGCTGTGTATTAATACCCGGAGCAATAACTCCGCCTATAAACTCTCCTTTTGAATTAACAATATCAAAAGTATTCGCAGTTCCAAAATCCACTACAATCACAGGAAGTTTATAGAGCTTTGCGGCTGCGATTCCGTTCGCAATCCTGTCTGCCCCGATTTCATTGTTATCTTTGAGTTTTAATTTTATACCGGTATCTAAATTGGTTGATAATATAATAGAGTCAATATTATAAATGGAATTGACCACGTTATACATCAACATGTCTAATCCGTTTACAACAGAAGCTATAATGCAGCCTTTTATATTAATATCTCCAACGGTATCGAACAACAGCTGTTCATACCTGTCGTTTGAATAGTGAATATCTGTCGGCATGCGTTTGATATCCACAATTTCTTCGCCGTTGAATAAGCCTATTGTTATATTAGTATTACCTATATCAAGTGTTAATAACATACAATATCCCTTTACGGGTATTATTGTATATCAAACATTGATAAAGTAAATATGATTACTGTCTGAATGCCGTTGATGTATTTGATTGATCTGCAGCTTGCGGATTAGTTATACCTTGTGCTAAGAAGTTACCAAGATTTTTTACTAAATTTCCGATTCCACTTGCAGCTTTTCTTATTGGATCATCTTCTTCTTGTTCTTTTCTTTTTATTACACCGTCTGAATAATCAAATTTTGGTCCGGCAGACTGTACTCCGTCAAATCTCATGTGTTTTCCTCCAATAAAATAAGGTCTACTTATATATAAAGTATATAAGTTTTAAATAATTGCCTTTTTGATGAAAATTGAT
>CALUXY010000067.1 GCA_944324855.1 Candidatus Gastranaerophilales bacterium
TTTACTTTGGGAAATTTATTCTTAAAAAAGTAATATGTCCAAAAAACAAAAAGAAATAAAGGTCATAATCACATTTGGCAATAAAGAATATTCGGAAGAAGAAACCGCAATTCTTTATCAACAATTTTTTGAGAGTTTAGCAAAAATCAAAGGAGTAAAAATTCCAGAATATGCCGAAAAGGCTTTAGCTAAGGCATTTAGAGCCAAAGAAAAAATATCTAAAGAGACTCGAACCTCTGAAACCCCAGATGATTAAAGACTTTAGGCTGTTTTTAAAAATTTTGGGTTTTATTCTTTTTTTGTCGCAAACAATGTAAACATACAATAAAAGAGCCTTTTTGGCTCTTTTTATAAATGGTGGGCGTTAGAAGACTCGAACTTCTGACCCTCTCCTTGTAAGGGAGACGCTCTACCAACTGAGCTAAACGCCCGCACCTAATTTTAAATCTTTAATTGTCATCTCAGTTTGTAGAGCGTCTCTCGACGCAGATTTTCTACATTCGTGAGAGTGAACTCTCACTGGGCAACTGAGCTAAACGCCCGCACCTAATTTTAAATCTTTAATTGTCATCTCAGTTTGTAGAGCGTCTCTCGACGCAGATTTTCTACATTCGTGAGAGTGAACTCTCACCGGGCAACTGAGCCGAACGCCCTTCGACAATTAAAATAGTATCTAAAACATATTCTAATGTCAAATAGTATTTTAAATAGACATTACATGGGTTTTAAATTTATCAAATGGTGAATTATCAATTGGTTTTAATGGACTTAACGGAGTATTCACAACAGTTTGCTGAACAGGCGCATTATTCGATAAATTATTTTCTATAAAATCAAGTTTTAGTTTTGTCTGATTTTGTTTTTTTGAAGCAATTCTATTACGTAAAAGAGGTGTAACAATATTACTGGAAACGATTCCTCCGGTAACTGCTGCAGTTGTACTCATGAAATTATGAAATGAATTATATGTTTTTTCCATGTTTGAGTTGTGAAAATAAGGAAGATTTGGAATATCAAAATCATAAGAACCAATTTTTTGAGTGTCACCATGTCTAACTATTTGTGACATCAATTTTCTTGGCATAATTTTTCCGGTTTTGACCAATTTATTCGCGAATTTTTTCAGGGGCATTGTTATTGCAAAGAATGAAAGAATATTCACCCCTGCATCACCAATTTCCTGAGGAATCATAAATGATTTTTGTTCCTTGGTGTATTTTGGATTCCGCCAGATACCGCAGACTTGAGCGGCAGAAGATGCAATCCAGCCGACGATTGTTGTCCATATTAATACAGAACCGATATCTTTTGAAAAATGTTGAAATATAAAATCTGCAGTTTTGGTAACCTGTGGAGGAAATTTCATGATTTACCTCCATTCGTTAAATTAAATGTATCTAACATTTTGGTTTTTACATCTGCATTAGGCGGTTGGTTTGCACCTGGTTGCGATTTATTACGTTTCTTCGCATCACGACTATTTAATGCATTTGAAATCATATTGGTTAAAGGTAAATCAAAGACAACATTGGTTTCAAGCATTACCAGCATCGCAATAATAGTTGAAAGTGCCGTCCGATAATTTCTCATACGATTCGGCAGCATACGGGCTTCAACTGTTGAAGTATTTCTTGGTGTAAACAAATTATTCCAACGATCGACACTAATATCTTCATTAGTACAGCTGTTAATTAACTTAAATATAAGCCCCCTTACAATACACCCAACAGTTGTACCTGCAACTATCTTACCGATAGTTCTGTTTCTTGAAGCCCTGGCAGTATCCTTATCAACTCTCTTATTATGTTCATCGATTAACGGCTGTGAAACAATGGCAGTAGCCCCCATTATTAATCTGTTCGGCATAGGGCGCCCCATAATATCGCCCGCTTTATTCAATATTTTTAGGCGGTCATTATTCTTTATAGAAATATTCGGAATTAAATCGAATAATTTTCGCGATATACCCATTATTTACACACTTTTTACGTAAAAATACACACAGTTATACTATAGTACTTATACAAACGCTTTTTAAGAATTTTATTTGCTCTAATTAAAAAAAAATTTACAAATGTTCATAAAAACAATGAAAGTAATACACAATTACCCTTTACCGGCATGTTTGTTTAATATAAAATATAAAGGCTGTTAGTATTTATAAGAAGGAGATTTATATAATGGGCAACAGAATAGGTATAGATGTTGGCGGTACAAATGTAAAAATAGCTCTGGTTAACGATAAAGGAAATATCATATATTCAAACTCAATCCCGACACGTGCGGAAATGGGCTATGAATACACAATCAACAACATGAAAGAAGCAATTTCTGAACTTATTAAAGAAACAAAATCTGATAAAAAATCTATTGAAGGAATCGGATTCGGATTCCCGGGACAAATTGATTACCAAAAAGGAATCGTAAGACTTGCCCCGAATATTCCTGGCTGGGTGGAAGTACCTATCGCAGAAATTATGGAAAAAGAATTCGGAATTCCGACAAGAGTCGATAACGACGTTAGATGTGCAGCATTAGGCGAACTTAACTATGGTGCAGGTATCGGATGCGAAAACTTAATCTGTATAACAGTTGGAACAGGTATCGGTTCCGGTCTTATCATAAACGGTAAACTTGTCAGAGGTGCAAGCAATGCGGCCGGAGAAATCGGTCATATAAAACTTGATATGCACGGAGGACCTCTTTGCGGCTGCGGCGACAGAGGATGTTTAGAAGCTTTTGCATCAGGCCCTAGTATTGTTGCAATGGCAGAAGAATACATCAAAGGTGGCAAATCTACAAAATACAGAGAGCTTGCAAATCCTGATATAACTCCATATATAGTTTCAGAAGCCGCAAAACAAGGCGATCCTGTCGCAAAAAGAATCTTCACGATTGTCGGTGAATACATAGGAATAGGACTTGCAAGCGTTGTTAACTTACTTAACCCTGAAAAAATCATTATAGGCGGCGGAGTTGCTGCTGCAGGGGATTTACTATTAAATCCGATAAAAGAAAACCTAATCAAACGTGCAATGCCGATTGCAGGCTCTGCAGTTGAAATTGTTCCGGCACAATTAGGCAACTCTGCAGGAGTTATCGGTGCAAGTTTATTGATTAAGTCATAAATTTATAAAAACTTAAATTCTTATTAAACCGGCAATATATATGCCGGTTTTTCTATGCTAAAATAAAATCATGAGATTAGATAAGTTTTTAAAAGTATCAAGATTAATAAAACGAAGAACCGTTGCAAACTCTGTATCGGAAATGGGGAAAGTATACGTCAACGGGAATATAGCAAAACCGGCAAAACAATTAAAAGCCGGAGACATTATAAAAATTGAATACACTAATAAAACAATTGAAGTAAAAGTACTGCTTATCCCGACAGGAAATGTCAGCATTCAAGAAGCTTCAACTCTGTATGAAGAACTATAATTTATCTTCCGACATTTGAATCTATTATATTTGAAATCCAAGGGATATAACTGTAACGACCTTGAAGAGAAGTCAATACCAAATATAACATCAAAATCAAAATAAACGCATTTACTATCGAAAAGCCAAATACTATAGGTGCGGTGAAAAAGAATAAAATCTTATACAATAAGATATTTATAAACGGTATAAAACTCAAAATACTAACAATAAACCCTACAAACACATTTAAAAGGAATAGAGCCATAATTAAAAAGAACGACTGAAATATATGATACTTCATGAAGGGCTTAAGTTTTGATTTAGTAATTGCACAAATTATTAGCCAAACAAAACCAACCATACCCATGGAAACATACGTTCCTGCAGCAACTAACCTTTCAATCATATAAGGCTTATTACTAGAATTCCTCAACTATCTCATCCTTTCTGAGTTCTTCAATATAATCTTCAAGCACCTGAATATATACAAGTTTAAACTCATCGTTTTCAGGACGAAGCCCAACAGCAGCTTTGTATGAATAAATAGAACGTTCGATTTCATTATTCATGTAGTAAGTATTTGCTATCAAAATATACAAATCAGGATCTAATTTTGAAATACGTAAAGCCGCCTTGTATTGTTCTTCTGCTTTGTCGAACAATCTTTGGTTTGAATACATGTTGCCTAAAAGAATATACGCTTTAGGTTCCTGCGGATTCATTTCAATTGCTTTTTTATAAAGCTCAATTGCTTCATCATATTTTTGAAAATCTGATTTTGAAATAGCATAACAAATTATTGCTCTATACTTACTATCACCTTCAAGTGTTAAAGCTAAATCAAAATATTGATTAGCCATATCTTCTTTCTTTAACAGTGATAAAGTATTTGCCAAACAAAGTGCAACTGTTTGGTTGGTTGGTTCTATTTCAAATACCTGATGATAATAATTATATGCCCCTTCATAATCGTAGAGTTTAAAACAAACATTACCTAAGTCAACCAATGCTGTAAGGTTATTAGGGTCAAGCGATAAAGCTTTTTCATAATATGCTTTTGCCTCTACATAATCTTCAAAGTCATGGTATAAAAGAGCGATTGAGTTATAAACCTCAGGTTCATTAGATATAAAATCTAGAGTCCTGTTATACCATCTTAGGGCTTTTGCAAAGTTTTTCATTTCAGCATAGGTATTCGCAAGATTATAATAAACCAGATAGTTGCTTGGATTTACAGACATTGCTTTTTCAAAACATTTCAAAGCTTTTCTGTATTCTTTTTCGTAATACCAGATACTACCCATATTTAAAAGAGCATCCATATCATTTGGAGAAAAAGCTAACAAACTGTCATAAATTGATATAACTTTGTCGTATTCTTCCTGCATTGCATAATACTTTGCAAGTTCATGATAATGCTCCGGATTCTTAGGTTCCTTTGCTAATGCTATAACTGTTTTTTGTATTGCTTGTTTAATTTCTTGTTCGTTCATAGTTAAATTCTACCGTATTATCCTATTTTCGTAAAGTTCTTATCATTTTGTTACTTTTTATCGTATTCAGAATATTCTTCAGATTCTTTCGTCCATTCTTCTTCAGAAACACTGAAAGCATGGTTCCAGAATTTTTCGATTGCGTAAGTTTCCCGTTCATCTTTTTGCAGGATATGAACAACTACTGTTCCATAATCGAGAAGATTCCAGCGATTTCTTAAATCTTGCTCGGAACGTAGCGGAAGCATTGAAAAATAATCTTTTATTTTTAATTTTACCGCAGAGGTTAAGGCTTTGACCTGCGTACTTACATCACCGGAGCAAATTACAAAATAATCGGCAAATGAAGATACATGACTGATATTTAATATCGTAATATCTTTCCCGAGTTTTTCATCAAGAATCCTTGCGATTACGCATGCCAATTTTAAAGATGAAACATCTTCCATTAATTATTCCTCATAGTATCTAATTCATTTATCATATCAACTCTTTTTTGGTGTCTGCCGCCTTCGAATGATGCGTTAAGCCATTCAGTAACAATATCAAGAGCAAGACCAAAACCGGTTATTCTTTCTCCTAAGCAAAGAACATTTGAATCATTATGCTGTCTTGTTAAACGTGCAGAAAAAGTATCCGTGCAGTGAGAAGCTCTTATTCCTTTAACTTTATTCGCATATATCGACATGCCGATACCGGTACCGCAAACCAAAATACCGAGATTTGAACTATCTGCGAGTACTTTTTGACAAACTTTATCGGCAATAACCGGATAATCACAAGAAACTGCAGTATAAGTTCCTACATCTTCTATGTCATAACCTTTAGATGTTAAATATTCTTTAACTTTTTCTTTAAGTAATAACCCGCCATGGTCTGAACCGATTATAAGTTTCATTTTCATATCCTAAATAAGATTATATTTCACATACTATTGTAACAAAAATTTAACATTTTACAAGAAGTATTAAAGATTTTAGGAAAATATCCGTTAAAAGAATTATCGTTAGGAGTTGGTTAGAGGATATATATTATGGACAAATATTTTGACATTGACGAAATGATGGTTGAGTATTCAGAAATGGCAGGTTTTGATTTTTCATCAAAAGAATTCAACGATATAAAAACACAAAAAAGCGAATATTCAAAACAAGGTTATACCTTTAAATACGGCAATTATGACTGTATAGATTTGGTACACGGATTAATTGAAGGAGTTTAATTAATATGGATAACAGACGAGACTTTTTTAACGGATGCCTTCCCGGGAATTGGACAGAGGCAGAGGTTAGCAAATCTGAGATAAAAGAAAAAGAAGAACGCCAAAGAAAAGATTTAGCAACATTGCTTGCGGAACTTGAAGAAATTAAAAACGGATTTGAAAAAATACAAGAAAAACAGATTAGACTGCAAAATCTTATGAAGTTTTACAGAGGAGAACTGGCTGCAGAATAGTGCCCACCTATATTGCAGATATTCGACTATCACAGAAGAAAATCCGGCTATCACTCTTTTTTAGTGAATTCCTTTTGAATTCAAAAAATCAGTGTATTGTTTATCAATAACCATAATATGATTAGTTATCCAATTTTTTATAAATACTGCTATTTCAAAATGAACGGTAAATTTGTCATTTTTTAAATCTTCATAGAATTGGACAATTTTTGAAATAAATACTTCATGTAATTTTTATGGTTTTCAAAATCAGGGTATTTGTTTTCTTTAAGACACGCTTCTTCTTGTGTAAGGTGTTCTTTAGCATATTTAATAAGATTATTAATAACTTCAGCAATTGCGGCTTTATCCTGTTTATGTTCCATTGCTTTATAAACATCTCTGAGAATATTAAGAAGCTGTTTATGCTGTTCATTAAAAAGTCTTACACCTACATCATATTTTTCTTCCCAGACAAATTGACTCATTAATTACCCTCAATATATTTTTATTAAACGATAAAAATATTATAGCATACATTTACAAAATAACAGGATTCATATAATATAATAAAAGTACACGGAGAGGTGTCCGAGTGGTTTAAGGTGCAAACCTGGAACGTTTGTGTGGGGGAAACTTCACCGCGGGTTCGAATCCCGCCTTCTCCGAATAAAAAAGGTTAAGCTTTTTGCTTAGCCTTTTTTATTTGAAAGGCAATGATGAGAATATATTTTGAAGTGTCCCCCAAAAGAGGACTGTAATAAAGTGAGTGCTTTGCGTATGACAGATGGTGCGATTATTTCGGGCAATCGGCTTGTGTAGCGGATTTTA
>CALUXY010000068.1 GCA_944324855.1 Candidatus Gastranaerophilales bacterium
AAAAGTTTGAAGGTTTATATGGAAAAATTTAAACCCAATTATGCAATAAGAACATCAATGGCAGATTATAAGAAAACGGATAATTTAATTGATTTGCCGTTATATACTCTTGAAAATATTAAGAATCTGGGAACGAATTAATGGGACGCGCGAATTGGCTTTATTTTTTAGGAACCAAAAGTAATAAATGCGAACTTTTTGTATATGGAATATCATTACCCACGTCTAGTGGATTTTGTTTTAGCCATAAACATGATCTTGGAAAAATTGGTGATAAAAGATTATATGCATTTGAAAGTGTTACTAATGATATAAACATTCCCAATATAAGTAATAATGTGGTTCAACTAAATATTTATCATAAAGATCTTAATAAGGATGTTTTCATTGTTTATAAAAATAAATATATACAAAGTAATGAACCAGACGATGTACGTATTGAATCACCAATAGGACAGACTGTATACGTAAACAGTTATTATTCTTTAGAATTTTATAATTTCAATAATGGCATGTTTTTAAAAGAAGAAAACAAAGAATTACTACTATTGATTTTATCAAAAATGGAGCAAGATAGCGGCCAACACTTTAATGAAAGTTATTTCCAACGATTAGGGTGTTTTGAATATATAGAAGCTATGCCTTGGGCAGAGACTTCTGCACCATTTACAATATCTGCTTCAAGAGACTTTCCTAATAAATACAGCATTAAGAGGGATAAAGAATATTTAAAAGAAAAAGTCTTTGTGCATTTAATTGTTTACTCTAAACACAATGATGTGTTATTAGATGAGTTTAAAATATTTAAAGAAAATACTTGCGAACTTCAATTTGATACAGAAATATACAATGACACTAAATATAAATACAGTATATTTGATTCACAAGGAAAACTAATTTATAAAGATTCTGGCTATTGGATATTGGGTCTCTCTTTACAAATGAACATAATTTCTGATACAGTAAAAATTAATTCTGCAAATGGAATTAAAACAATATCTGCATATACGCCAACCAAACCGATAGATATACAATACCCTGCTAATCAAATTATTCAAGATATTGATTCAAATATAAATATTATAAAAAATATTAAAAAATCCCAAAATATCAATCTAAGGGAATCTTTTCCACAACAAAAATGGTTTGACAAGAATGAAAATACCATACAAGAAATTTTTAATTTTATAAAAGAACACTTGCAATACAATGCACAAATTTTAATTGTTGATCCTTTTATTTCACCAGAATCTCTTGAATTATTGATGAATATAAACAATACAAGTATCAGTATAAATATCATTTCTTGTTGGGGAAACAATGACCCTGATTCAAATGATAAATCGTCAACAAAAGAAATTATAGAAAAAACAAAAGCTCTAATTAAAAAATTTGCAAATACTTCATTTCCTGTTGGAAAATTAGTGTGGTATAATTTAGGTAAAGATAATTTTCACGATAGATTTATATACATATCAAGTCAAAAGGAAGATAAAATATTTCTGCTATCTAATAGCATAAATAATCTATTAAAACACTATAATTTTGTAATTTCTGAATTAAAAGGAATTACTAAAGAGAAAGCAATAAAATATATTAACAATATAAAAACAAATTGCAGAGAAATGAACAGAATATTCCCTGAGGTAGAAAATGTTTAGTGAAGAATTGTATATAAATGAAGCTATGACAGATATATACAAAATCGAAAGCCCCGCAAATCATAATTTTTCTGGTACTAATAAACATCCTAATATTTCAGAGAATGATTATAAGATTTTTGATAACTATTTAAAAAATAATTCTAATTTAAATTTAAAAATTTTATTAGGAGGGTTAAGTCTTTTAGCATACGGATTCAAAGACGATAGGACTGTAATTATAAATCACATAAAAAACAATTCATTACACATAAAACAACAAATAGATAAAGTTATTCCAGATTTATGGAATGAATACGATGAAAAAGGTATTCAATACTATAATAAATTATTAAATAGTGAATTTTCATATAAATTAATTAATACTCTTGATATTGCACATCCACCACGTCTTTCACAAAAATATTATTATGGTCTCAAATATTTACTTTTATTGTGGGCAACAAATTGCTATGATGATTTTGAAAAATGGTATAAAGAAACAGAACGAAAAGATTTATTACTATATTTCATAGCTACAATTTTGGAATCACACTATATTTATAATGCAAAAAATAAAAATTTTACTAATTCTAAAATTAATTGGCTTAGATGCTTGAACAATTTTGTAATATATCCTATTTCTAATACTTTTCCTTTTGCTGATAAAGACAAAAAAGTATCAGATATAATAACTTCTGCAATACCTAATAAAGAGAAACTTGATTTAATACTATATTATTTGTTCCAAAATTTTGGGACATTAACTGGAGCTTATGATGAAGAAAATAAAGAACAATTTGGACAGCTAATTGAATTACTAAAAAAATTAGACATCAATGATTATTTTACATTAGATTATCTAAAAAATTTAAATTTATGGATATACAAATACTATATCGTCTTTGAAATTATTGCAAATATTGAAATTGATGCAAAAGATGACATATTTAAATACATTTTAAAATTGATAGATAAATCGCAAGAAAAGGATGTTATTACAATTAATGAGATATTATTGGCTAATTTATATGGACGCATTATAATAAATCTACCAAAAAATTGTTTAGATGATGCAGAAAAGAATTATTCTGCGATAAAAAGAGATTTATCAAAACCATATTTTTATTCAAGGAAACATGACAAATGGAATAGATACATTGCTAAAGCTATTTTTTATACAATTGTGTTTTATACTATAAATTATCCTGATAAGACAAAATGCGCCCATATAGTAGACGATTTTCTCCGTATAAAAAAAGGATTAAGACATTATCTAGATAAAGAAATAGATGGCTTAGTGCAAAACCTGCAGGAACAACTAAAAAATATATAGAATCTTGACTGAAACTAGTATACTTTATGGTAATATTCAAGTATTTTGTCAGTTTTTTATGATTATTAATTTTGTATTTTTTTAATATAATAAACCTTTCCGACTTTGTTCCGACTTAAATTTGGACTTTTTAAATGGGACATTTTTGTCCTTTATTTAAAATCGCTATAACCTTATCAGTGCTTAAGTTTCAGGTAGCTTATTTGAATTTTTGTTGGATTTTGAGAGACAAAAAGAGTAGCAAAAGACCAATTTGAGTAATTACAGTCAATTTGAAAAATATCGCTAATATTCAAACACACTGCCTAATTGAGACTATTATTCTACAACTCAAATGTCTCATTAAACTTTATTTTTATTTAAAGGGTCATAAAGATTGTATCTTGCAGAGCGTTTGTATAAAAGTCCGATATAAACGGCATACATAAAAGTCCGATATAAAAGGCATATATAAAAGACAAAAATAAAAATCAAATATAAAAATCAAACATTTAATGTATTGTTTTGAATAGACTTTTGCCAGCTAAAATGATATATCTATATATATTATATAAAACCAGAGGTGTTAATTATGATTAAAACAGGAGCAAACAAACAGGATGAAAATAAAGCTTTGATTCTAGTTTTGGTTTGTGGTGTTTTTATTTCGGGTATTTTTATTTTCAAAAATATTGAAAAGAAAAAAAGGGTCGAGCAAGGCGGGGCTTACGCTGTTTCTGTTGCTTTAGGCCACACTGTACAGCACAGAGTGGTTAAAATGTCTGACAATAATGTTCAATTCCTTTTAAATTCAAATGAATACGGCGGTGCTTTTAAAGCAGGAAAAATTCTTGTTATTTATCCGTATCCGGATCAGAACTCCCCTTTTTCAAAAGTTTTCTCGGCTGAATTTGACAAAGTTATGAGCAATCCAAAATATACTTCTTTTTACGAATTTATGACATTCCCTGAAAATCCTAATAACCAGTTCTTTCAGGCATGTCACTCGATATGTTTTGTAAATCCTAAAAAAGAGGAAATGTTGTATATCACACGTACAGGTAACGATGCCGGTAAAATGCTGCCAATGATTATGGATGAATTGATGAAATGGTAACTATTGAATACTTTTAAAATATTCGATAGTTTTTTTCAAACCGTCTTTTATATCAACTTCAGGTTTCCAGCCCAAGATTTCTTGGGCTTTTGTAATATCCGGTTTTCTTTTAACTGGGTCATCGCTCGGTAAATCTTTATAAGTGATTTTTGATTTTGAACCTGTCATTTCAAGCACTATTTCCGCAAGATTCAATACAGTTCTCTCTGATGGATTTCCAAGGTTTACAGGGCCTATGAAACCTTTGTCGTTGTTCATCATTTTTATAGCGCCGGCGACCAAATCTGAAACATAACAGAAACTTCTTGTCTGTGAGCCGTCACCGTAAATTGTTATGTCATCACCGTTTATTGCTTGAACAATGCAGTTTGATACAACACGGCCGTCTTTGGGGTCCATATTTGGCCCGTAAGTGTTAAAAATTCTGATGATTCTGATGTCGACGCCGTATTGTCTGTGATAATCCATCATTAATGTTTCTGCGGCACGTTTGCCCTCATCATAGCAGCTTCTTATCCCTATAGGGTTAACATTGCCCCAGTAAGATTCTTGCTGGGGGTGCACAAGAGGATTTCCGTATACCTCTGATGTAGAAGCATGAAGCAGTGTTGCTTTGTATTTTTTTGCCAGCTCAAGCATATTTATAATACCGAGCACCGATGTTTTCATTGTTTTTACTGGGTCATATTGATAATGCGGCGGACTTGCCGGACAGGCCATGTTATAAATTTGGTCAACCTCTATATCAACGGGTTCAACAATATCATGCTCAATCAATTCAAAATTTGGATTGTCGAGCATGTCTTCAATATGTCTTTTTAAACCTGTAAAAAAGTTATCAAGACAAATTACGTAATTGCCTTCATTTAAAAGCCTTCTGCACAAATGGTTGCCAATAAATCCTGCTCCGCCTGTAACTAAAATTCTTTTCATTGTTGAATCCCTATCTCTTTTCTTACATAATTCTATCATAAGAAAATTTATAGGAGAAATTATATGAAAGTTTTAATAATCGGAGGAGGAGCCTGCGGCGCAAGCGCGGCTGCAAGATTAAGAAGATTGGATGACAATGCGCAAATCACAATACTTGAAAAAACGCATGAAATTTCTATTGCAAACTGCGGGCTTCCATATTACTGCTCAAACGTTATAGACAGTGAAGAAAAAATGCACGTATCAAGCGTTCAAAAATTTAAAAATCTGTTAAACGTAGATATAAAAATGGGGGCTGAGGTTACAAGCATAGACAGAAAAGCAAAAACCGTAACCGTCAATAATTCTGAAATCTTACAGTACGACAAACTTGTGCTCGCTCCGGGTGCAAAACCTTTTGTTCCACCGGTAAACGGCATAAATAATTCTAAAGTCTTTACTGTAAGAATGCTGCAGGATGCCGAAAAAATAAAAGCACATTTTAAAAATATTAATGCAAAAAATGCGGTAGTAATAGGCGGCGGCTTTATAGGAATTGAAATGGCAGAGAATTTTGCGTTAATGGATGGAGTTAAAACAACGCTTGTCGAACAGGCGTCTCATATTTTGCCGCCTGTTGATAAGGAAACTGCGGCTTTTGCGCAAAACGAAATGCGAAAACACGGAGTAAACCTGATACTCTCAGACGGGGTAAAAGAACTTACAGATGATGAAATAATTTTAAATTCAGGTAAGAAACTTCCTTATGATATAGCTGTGCTGGCTATAGGCGTAAGACCAGAAAACACGCTTGCCGCATCTTGCGGACTTGAAATCGGTCAAACAGGCGGTGTTAAGGTTAACGAAAATATGCAAACCTCTGATTCCGATATATACGCAGGCGGTGACAGTGTAGAAGTTGAAGATTTTGTAACCGGTGATGATGTGCTCGTTCCTCTGGCAGGGCCTGCTAACAGGCAGGGCAGAATTATTGCCGATAACATTGCCGGCTATAAATCTGTTTATAAAAAAACAATAGGCTCTGCTGTTGTAAAAGTCTTTGACCTTACAATTGCCTGTGCAGGAAACAGTGAAGAAATGCTCGTAAAAAAGAACATCCCGTACTGGAAAACGTTTACTTACGGATTTTCTCACGCAAATTATTACCCCGGGGCAACCAGAACAATGTATAAACTTTTATTCAACAACAACGGCGACATACTCGGTATCCAAGCAGCCGGCCGTGAAGGGGTTGAAAAAAGAGTCGATGTAATCGCAACGTCAATGAGAAACGGTCTTAAGGTTTGGGATTTAATAGATTCCGAACTCTGCTATGCTCCGCCGTATTCATCAGCTAAAGACCCTGTTAATGTTCTTGGGATGCACGCGGATAATATATTAAAAGGTTTTGTAAAACCTGCATATTTTGAAGATATAAAAGATGCTTTGCTTGTTGATGTTCGTTCTCAGGCAGAATTTGAAAACGAAACAATAGA
>CALUXY010000069.1 GCA_944324855.1 Candidatus Gastranaerophilales bacterium
GAAATAAGCCGTCCTTTTGGGGCGGCTTATCCTTTGTGCGAACGATTATTGTATTACTCACTATTCGCTACAACCGAAAGCAATAGTAACGTGTTCTTTCGGATTAATTGCAGAGATTTTGTATCCTTTAGCATCAACTAAGTAAGCTACTTCGTCGCCTGTTGATTGTAACAAGCCTGTAGTACCTGATAATGCTGTTCTTGTGAAATCGATAGGAGCTTTGACAGTATCATATACTGCACCGGCTAAACTTCTTCCTGCGGCACCGAATTGTCCTTGGAATGTTTCGCCTAAAGCCATACCGACACCGTTAGAAACGTCTTCTGCAGCGTTTCCTAAGTTAGATAACATACCGCCTGTCGTACGACCAACTATACCAATCATAGAACCAGCCCAGGTTAAAGGAGCAGAAACTAATCTTGATACGATGTTAGGGGTATGAGATTTGTCAATTTGAGCAGTCAGAATTTGACGAGGTAATGTTGCTTTGCATCCGCAGTTTTCGATTTCAGTAAACGCAAGTTTTAAAGCACCTTTTTGACATCCGGACGGTCTTATAACTTCAACAACTTTACCGATAACTTTAGAACCGCAAGGGTATAATTGACCGTCAATAGTTACGTCTTCCAATGTAGTTGCGGCAAATCTTTCGCCAACGTGAGAAGATTTTGCGTTAACCTGATCTTTGAACTCAAGTTTAAGAGTCGGAATTTTAACTATTTCTTGGTTTTCAACGTATGCCTGTCTGTCATCTTTAACAGGGCAGCATTCGTTAGCGGTTGTCGGGTTCTTGTCAAATCCGCCTGCAAGTCTTGCAGCTTGTAACATAGATGCAATATCTGCTCTTGAAGCTTCTTTGAACGGCTCAATCATGTTAGGATTTTGAGTGTTTTTCAAAATACCTTGATCAAGAGCTTTTGCGATAGGAACTTGTGCCCATTCAGGAACTTTGTTTCCGTCACAGTATTTAGACAGGATATTTTTAGCCTGACATTCGTCTAAGTTACAGTTAAGAGCTTTAGACATGGCACAAATTGCTTCAATTCTTGTTACAGGGTTTTCAGGTTTGAACAAGTTGTTTGGATAACCTTTCATAAGGTTTTCATTAACAGCTTTTGCAATCATTGAATTAGCCCAGTGACAAGATGGAACATCTTTAAATGAAGCGGTAGAGCATCCGCAATCTTCTTTGTTGAATCCTTTAACTAACATTGTCGCAAATTCTGCTCTTGAGATATCACGTGCAGGTCTGAACATTCTATCAGGATATCCTACAACAACGTCATTCATTGCAAGTTTAGAGATATCGCAGGCAGCCCAGTATGCATCAGGAACATCAGGGAACATATTCATTGTACCCATATCTGCGGCTCCGCCTGTCATACTTCCCATTTGATTAATTTCAAACGGTACTAGAGTTTTTTTGATAGCTTCGATGGAATTTTGTGTTTGCATTTGAATCGGGGTACAGTTTCCATCCATTTTGCACTCATCTCTCATAATAGGAATACCGTTGTGTCTTGTTGGTTCGTTAATACAAGGCAAATCAGCAGCTGCACCTGTAATATTTTTATCCGTTGCAACAGTCACACCATTTGTTGTTTCTGCAAGACCTCTTGTCGGAACGCTAAAACCATCATTGTTACGATAAATATAATCGTTTTGACTTCCTACGTAATTATTATTTCCGTAGACAGCGTTTGGGTATGCGTATACCTGTCTCATATCAGATTTGCATAAATCTGCTTTGCCCGGACAGAGTGCACAGGCAGGGTCTGGCTGTTGTTCGCAGCAAGGCTCTTGCGTATCACAAGGGCAGGCAGCTCCTGTAACAACCGGTTTCTCTTGTGCACATCCACAAGACGGAGCCGTAACGACAGGGAGCTGTTGTTGGCATGGGCAAGCTGCCATCGCAGAATGGAGAGAACACGTTGTTATACCAACGGCAATTGCAG
Organism: Candidatus Gastranaerophilales bacterium; assembly: GCA_944324855.1. Taxonomy (GTDB): domain Bacteria; phylum Cyanobacteriota; class Vampirovibrionia; order Gastranaerophilales; family Gastranaerophilaceae; genus UMGS1585. The sequence goes on from CALUXY010000069.1 coordinate 1,956, forward strand.
CTGCCACAGTAAGTTTTTTAATCGTCATTTTTAACCTCCTTTTTCTTGGTTCCTATGCCAAGAAAACTAACTAATAAATTATTTAGTCAAACACGATTGGTTTCATTGGTAATGATGGTTATACTATGGGGCTATTCAAAAAACTTACAAAACTGTACACAAATAATAGTTCGTTGTATAATTAGAATGTTGTTGGGCTGAAAGCCCAACCTACAAAAACTAAATGTCACGTTCGAAATGGAGCAGGTGAGTCGGATTGAAAATCCGCGAACCGTATTACAAATATCCAATTTCGACACGTAAAAACTGAAAATTGAATAATTTAAATAGAGAATGTCGAAGTAGGACTCTGCCGAGGAAAACAATTAAGTATTGTTTTCCGAGAGGGTACCCCTTGAGGGTACATCCGCCGCGGAGACATTATTAAAGTCTTGAAAATTAAATACAATGGTATATGTCGAAGTAGGACTCCATTGAGAAGGTGACTAAATGTCACGTTCGAAATGGAGCAGGTGAGTCGGATTGAAAATCCGCGAACCGTATTACAAATATCCAATTTCGACACGTAAAAACTGAAAATTGAATAATTTAAATAGAGAATGTCGAAGTAGGACTCTGCCGAGGAAAACAATTAAGTATTGTTTTCCGAGAGGGTACCCCTTGAGGGTACATCCGCCGCGGAGACATTATTAAAGTCTTGAAAATTAAATACAATGGTATATGTCGAAGTGGCGGAATTGGTAGACGCGCACGATTCAGGTTCGTGTGGTTAACGCCTTGTGGGTTCGAGTCCCATCTTCGACATTTACTTTTTCTTTACTAAAAAATAAACATTAACTTATTTTTGCGGGATAATATTATAGTAAAGAAATAATTTAAAGGTGTAATTTATGAAAATAGAGATAATAAAACAAAATATTATCAATAATTATAAACAACTTTCAAATATGTCAAAAGTTTCTTCACATAACAAATCAGAAATTCCTGTGTGGGGCTTGAATTATAAAAGAAATGGCGTTTCGGGGTTTATTGGAGAAACAGGTAATATTAGCAGAAATCATTCCAACATCAAGGTTTCAAAAGATAGTATTCATCTAATTAAAAAACCGATTTTTTCTACCTGGAAACGTGCACTAAGCAAAATTAATGATATGTTAGAAGATACAAAATCAAACATTAATAACAAAAACATTGTTAACAAAAAAGTAGTTACTTTTTTATGTTTTCCAAAAGATACTTTGTCAAAACTTACAAGTAAAAGAGTGTAGCTAACTAATCTATTTATATATAAGCGGAATGTCAACATTTTCATGTTTTAGCAGCCATATTTTGTTTTCTATACCTCCCGCATAACCTGTAAGATTTCCGTTTGCACCTAAAACTCGATGACACGGAATAATGATAGAAATAGGGTTATGCCCGACAGCTCCGCCGACAGCTTGTGCCGACATTGTCGGACTGATTTTGTCTGCAATTTCTTTATAAGTAATAGTTTTTCCGTATGGAATCTGGCATAATATTTTCCAAACCTTTTGTCTGAAATCGCTGCCTTTTGGTGCTAACTGTAATTCTGAAATTTGAGGTTTTTCACCTTTAAAATAAGAATTTAACCAGTTTTTTGTTTTGTTGAATATTTTCAGGTTGTCATTTTTTTTCGGAATTTCATCAATCGCTGCTTCGAAATATTTTTGCCCACAGAGCCATACTCCGATAAGATTTTCTCCGTCGGATGCCATACTTAAGATTCCGAGCGGTGAATTATATTCTGTTTTATAAATCATTTTCTTTTCCTTCTTTGTAAGGATGTTCAGATTCCTCTTCTTCTCTATGGTCGCAGTGGATTGCACTTTCGAGTTTATCTAAGATTTCCGAATAATGGTAATGCAGCGCATGTTCTGCTTGCGCATGCAAATCATCAAGATGGTAATGCATTGCAATCTCTAAATCTGCAAGCGAAAGATTGTATTCATAGAGCATTCTGACGTAAAGAAGTTTTGCATCGTTATAGTTCTTGCGTGCCTGCTGAAGAGCTATATAGTCCGTTTTACCTTCTTCATACCTTCTGTTTGCAAGATTAAAATCCTCCAGAGCTTCTTGCGCCTGTTGTTTTGCAATATAAATTTGGTCCTCGTTTTTATCAACATTCAAAAAACATCTTTTTACTTCAAAATAGAGATTTTGTTTAAATTCATACACATCATTTTCTGCAAGGTTAACATTTGCCTGCGCTTTATCAATCTCATGCTTTAACTGCTTGATATTTAAAGAGGCTGTCATATCAATATACATATTAAAATCGTGGTTTGAATATTCTCTTGCATTTAGATAATTGTAACCAACGTTTCCGGTAATAACAGGATAATATTGCCTTTTGGCATATATAAGCGCCTGTTTCATTGCATTAACCGTAGTTTCCAGCACCCATAAATCAGGACTGTTTCTGAATGCTAAATCATATGCTTCTTTAAGATTGAATGGAAGTATTTTAAGTTGTGATTCTTCATTCATTTCAACTTTAGTTTTTAGTGCAACATTTTTTATATTTTTATCAGGCAAATCTCCTTTGATATAATCCGGAATAAATGTGTCATTAAAATTAAATGTGTATAGTTTTTCAACTTCAAAATCCGGAGCATAGGCTGAATACATAGCATTCGTTAAATCTGCAAGTGCGATATCGTATTTATTTTCGGCATCAGATACTCTCATTTTGGCATCGCTTAAGAATACTTTTGCATCAATATAATCAATTTGATTTTTTTGCCCGCTTTCATAAAGTTGTTTTGTTCTTTCAACATTTTTTTCATTTAAAAGTTCATTTGTTTTTTCTACTTCAAGAATTGCTTTTGTATTTAGAACGTTAAAATATTTCATCTTAACGTTGTATATAGTGTTACAGATACTGTCCATAAATTCGTACTCAGCAGCAAGTTTATAGAATCTTTCCATTTTTATGAGAGAATTAGTTTTACCAAAATCCCAGATTAACTGCTGTAAATAAACTCCGGCGGAAGGGAGTTCTCTTGCGGAAGAGGTGTTATCGGAAAATTTATTTGAGTTATATTCTTGATAAATCCCGACTCCGGCACCCAATGTTGGAAAATAGGCGGACTTTGCTATTCCAACATTACTTTTTGCGACTTGAAGATTGTATTCGTATTTTTTTATAATAGGACTGTTATTGATTGCAATACCTACACAATCTGCAAGCGATAAAATTTCCCCGTCTTTTATTTTGCCGTTTTCAACGGCAAAGGTGGGAAGAATGCTTATCATAAAGACAAAAATAAATGTAATAAATCTTATTCGTAACTTCATCATAAATAATTATATCTTAAAAACGTAAAGCATTGTCACATTTTGTGTTAACAGCAGAATTTAATGTTATAATTAATTTGTTATTACTTTTTAGGAGAGAGTTTATGGATAAGAATATCATCTGTATGAAGTGGGGCGACAAGTTTGATGCAGGATATGTTAACCGGCTTTATGAAATGGTCGAAAAAAATATAACAATTCCGCACAGATTTGTTTGTTTTACGGATAACGGAGAAGGAATAAATCCGAATGTTGAAATAAGACCAATCCCGCCTCTTTGCGAAGATGGTATTCCGGATAGAATGTGGAAAAAACTTACCGTATTCAATAAAGAACTCTCAGATTTAAAAGGTACAGCATTATTTTTGGATTTGGATATAGTAATTCGCCAGAGTTTAGATCCGTTTTTTGAAGAAGAAGGCGAGTTTTTAATAATAAAAGATTGGGATTTTCCTAACGATATCATAGGGAATTCTTCCGTATTCAGATTTGAAATCGGCAAACACCCGGAAGTTTTGACACATTTTAACCAGCTTGGACCTGCTGTCAGAAAGCATTTCCAAAACGAACAAGCGTTTTTGACCTATGAAATGTTTGAAAAAGGAATCCTAAAATACTGGAATCCTGATTGGTGTGTAAGTTTTAAACGCTGCTGTCTGCATAAGTTCCCGCTTTGCTGGTTCAAAGTGCCGAGAGACCCTGAAGAAGCGAAAATTGTAATTTTCCACGGGAAACCTAACCCTGAACAAGCATACAAAGGCTACTTCGGTAAAATGGGATTCAGAATGATTCTCCCGACTAAATGGTTAGACAAATACTGGGTAAAGAGGGGGTAAAGGGGTAAATAGGGGTAAATGGGGTTGAGTTGAAATTGCGCCTACCCGGGGGTAAAGGGGT
>CALUXY010000070.1 GCA_944324855.1 Candidatus Gastranaerophilales bacterium
TTTCCATCGTTTGTACCCTTTCTGTTTTATATCATACTCGCTAATTTTTGTTGTCCACTTTTTAGGGTACACTTCAAACTTTCGCATCCCCATAATCGTTTTTAGGAGAAGAAACTTTAAGATCCGTTCTCCAGGATTTAGTTAAAAGTGGGTTAAATCATAGACTTCGCATCCGCAATCAAGAAGGAATCTAGAAAAAGGATGTCCGAAACAATACGCCCCTTAATCGCCCAGTAAGAAGAGTTTGTCAATTTTACGGCTTGTTTAAAACCTTGTACGTTAGTTTTAAATTCTTTAAATCTCCCGTTAACAAAATACACTAATGTGTCTTTGAGAGTGTCAACGCCTACTATTGATTTGTTTTTAAGATAAACTTCTATTGTTGTTTTAATTGACTAAATTCAACAGGCAATCCCGTTTCAAGTATCAAAATAAAAAGTGTTTCTTAAGCTTTGTTGAAAAAACAGAAAAGTTAAACAATCTCTAGCAAAGTCTTTATAACTGGGTGAGGTTAAGTTTTAACCTTTCTGTTACTATTTAATCATTGAATTTTTTGCTAAACAGGTGAGGGGAAAATTTTAGTTTTGTCATTTTGAGGTTTTTGCCGAACGTTTTCTGCTTTACAAGTGATTAGTCTTTTCGTCGTTACGAACGAAATTAAGTAATCTATTGCCAAGTGATTAAGGTTGCGAATAGTATTCTCTTGTTACATTAATGAATAATTTTACGTTCAAATATATAAAAGTCTGCAAACGAGGTTTCATACGGTTTATCTGGGTTATACGGATATTTATTAGGTATGACTTTTATAAGTTTCCAATCTTCTTTGTTTCTTTCAACCCAATCAGTAAATTTTCTGTGTTTAACATGGACATAATGTTCTTCATTTTTATTTGATGCATAAATAATTACATATTTGTCGGATGAATCAAATAAACGTGTCATATATGATTCATAAACATTATTCTCTACAAGATGATAAATCACATCAAGAGAAAGCGTTAGTTCTGCTCTTTCTCCTGAATATTCCATCATATTTTTAAATCTATAATCCTTGCGGGGGCTAAATTTTCTTTTGCAGTAATCAAGAATTGTGTCTGATACGTCAAAACCGGTATAATTATGAATATTGAATAATTCAAGCTGGTTTCCGTCGCCGCATCCGTATTCTATAATACTATTGATATTATTTTCTTTTACAAAATCGTTTATAACATCAGCTTTAAATTCTGCCAGTTTTCCATAACTTCCGGCGCCTGAATTCCCTTGATTCTTGTATCTGTTTTCCCAGTATTTTGCAGAATCAAAATTGATATTTGTTACCATCAAATCCAGACCTGAATCTAAATCCGTTTCTGAGACATAGAAATCATTTATTGAAAATTCTTTTTTATAATCAATATCTGTTTTTATTCGTTTTCTTATACCGCTAAAATCAGAACGTTTGTCTGCAACTCTGTCAAACTCTATATCCAGAATTTCTTGTTTAGATGTAACACTTAGAAGTTTAAAATTATTAAAGACTTTTGAAACTTCTTTTTGTAACATTTTGGAATCGTATTCTCTTAAATGTTCTTCGTTCCAAGGTTTTTGTTTTGGCGCAAGACGATGTGTTCTTGATGGCGTTGTTATAACAAATACTCCATCATCTTTTAACACTCTTTTTATTTCTTTTAGATATTGTTTGACATCTTTTACATGCTCTATTACATGGAATGATACAATTGCATCAAAGAAATTATCCGGATAATTAAGTTTTTTGCCGGAATAAGCTTTGAATGTACAGTTATCAAGCTTGTATACAGCTTTAGCTTTATTTATTGCCTCTTCTGATATATCTATAGCCTCTACATATTTGAAATGTTTTGCAAGATATGATGCTCCATATCCGTCACCGCAGCCTATTTCAAGAATGGATGCATTTTTGTTTACTTGTTTTGTTACATAATCGTATGCAAACTTGTGATCAAGAAACAGTACATAATTATAAATATCATCGTTATAGAGTTCAAATACATAATGATAATCTCTAAGTTTATCTTTTATTTCCGGATACGTGTTAATTACATTTTTCAGCTGTAAATCATTTCCGCCTTTCATATTAACATGATACAGGGTATGTTCTGTTGTTAACCCCATTTCCCGCTTAGGATTAGTATAAATTATTTGATTAATCGGGAATTTAACAACTTTAATTTTTGTGTTATTTAACACTGCCATAGCCCAAAACCAGATGTCATCAGCGTTTGGAGTTAGCCACATAAATGTTTTTTCTTCAAAAACATCCGGATGCAAGCTATTCGGCGGATAAAGAATTCCGCCGCAGCCCACTGCTACATTTATATAATCTGCGGTATTATCATCAATTGAGCGCTGCCAGTTTGTATATGCTTTGATATTATTCCCTTCAAAAGTAATTTTGTGGGCATTATGACAATAAATATAACTGGAATCCTCTAAGTATGCATTATAAAGTTTTTCAAGCCAGTCCGCAGGATAAAAAATATCATCATCTGCTGTTACAATTACATCATTTGGATACTCTTTAAGCGCAGGTATAAGTTTTTTATAGGATTTTATATTATGACACCATTTTATCTCTAACCCGTATTGTTTCAAGTTTAGAACTTTTTTCGGAATATCTTTTTCTTTATTCGGAAATTCTTCTTCTGCAAGCCACAAAATAAGCTTATCCGGTTTTACGGTCTGAGTTAAAAGAGAATATAAACAGTAATGAATATCGTACATTCTTTCAGGATACGATGTTAATGAAACAATTAATTTTTGAAAACGCGGTGATTCAGTAATTCCGCTTTGGGACATTAGTTCTATTTCGCAATCGAGTTTGGTAGTATTAATTCCGCCGGATATTACCATATTGATTCGATTTAACAACTTTTGGTTAAAGTTTAATTTTGATTCAAGATATTTGTACTCTTCTTGCAGTTTTTTATACTTATCTTCAAATTTAAAATTCAAGCCGCATAATGTTACGGATGTCGTGGTAACGCCTTTTTTTATTGAAAATATTTTACTCAATAAATTGTTTTTACCTTTTTTTATTGAATTAATATCGTTATACTTAAAATTTAAATTTACCATTGGCTGTATTTGAGAACTTTTAATTAAACGCTTCAATTCGGATATAATAGGGTAATAATTTTTTACAGCGACTATAATATATTCTGCATTGTATTCTGGCAGCTTAATAAACGGAATAATCGGGAATCCCATAAGTTCTTTCCCTTCATCTTCCAGAGTAAATTTTTTATCGCATATTCCTATAATATTCAAATCGGATAAATCGTACTCTTCTTTTATTGTTTGGAATAAAGGTCCGCACCCATATATGATAATTTTTTTGTCTCCAGCCTCTTCTTTTAAAAGTTCAATTTGATAGTGAGTTAAATTATCGTACAAAAACTTTTTAAAATCGCTCATTATTATCTCCTGATAGATTTGGACAAGTATTCCTATGGATATCATATATGTTTCTGTCTTTTAATGCAATATTCATGTTACAATTTTACAGGAGGATATATGGCTGCACTTGTCGATTTACATATACACAGCAATTATTCAGACGGAAGTGATAACTTAGAAACACTTGTCAATAATATAATTACGTCTAATATTGGCATTTTTTCTCTGACAGATCACGACACAATCGAAGGAGCAATTAATATAGAAAAATACTTACCTTCAAATATAAAATATATCAGAGGAGTTGAATTAACCTGCAAAACAAGAGATATCAAGTGTCATATTCTGGGCTATAATTATCATCCCGATGATACTGCGTTGCATAATCTGATTTTAAAAGGCAAAGAATTGCGCCGGCAGAAGCTTGAAACCAGAATAAAGTATTTAAAAGAGGTTTGGAATATAGAGTTAACAAAAGAAGAATTATATTGGCTATACTCCCGTCCGAGTGTCGTAAAGACTCATTTTGCGAATATTTTAGTAAAAAGAGGTTTGGCAGAGGATAATTTGTCTGCAATGAGAAAGTATCTTGACGGGTGCAAAACAGGGAATACCAGATTTGACGGAGAAGAAGCAATAAATATAATTTTACATGCCGGCGGCATCCCCGTTTGGGCGCATCCTTTGGGCGGTGAAGGAGAAAAACATTTATCGGAGGAAGAATTTCTAGCCCGTTTACAAACAATGATTGAATGCGGAATAAAGGGATTGGAATGCTATTATTCAAGATACAACGATAATGAAATATCGTTTTTAGTTAGTTGCGCAAATAAATATAACCTTCTGATTTCAGGCGGCAGTGATTATCATGGAAGTAATAAACAAAATATTAACCTCGGGGAATTAAATGTTGCGAATAAGCCTGTTGATAGTAATAACCTTACTATTATTACAGAATGTTAGTAAATAAATCTTTCAAATATTCATCAGTTGATTTATTTATCAACTTTCTTGTTTTTTCATCAGGTTTTGCTCCTGCTTTTAATAACAATCCAACTATTTTTGTTTGTTTTTTTGATATAGCATAATTTAATGGTGTTTTTCCATTGAAAACTTTATTAATATCTACATCATTTTTTATTAAAATTTTAACAGCTTCTGAATTTTTACGTTTAATAGCAAAAGATAACAAATTTTGTGGTTTTAAAGAAACCCAACAGGCAGGAACTTTCGTTTCGGGATTAGCACCTGCACTCATTATAAGTTCAAATATTTCATTTTGATTGAAAAATAGTGCATACATAGGAGCCGGAGTTCCACTTAATGTTGCATTCGGACTCATTCCACTTTTTAAAAATGCATCTACAACGGTAGCATTTCCCTTTTGAATTGCATTAAAAAAGCCTGATTCATTATATAAAAAGCGTTGGTTTTGTATTTGTCTTTTATAATATAATTCATCTTTAACTTCGACTGCTAAAACTGTATTTGCCAAACAAAATATTACTAATAACATAAGTACGATTTTTTTCATTTAACTTGAACTCCTTTTTCTGGATTAAATTGTATAAATGTTTTTTTATTATCAATTGTAAAATAAAAGTCTGCGGTCGGATTGTCTTGTGGTTTTGAAAGTGCAAGTATTCGTATTGAAGCCCCTACTTTTATTATTTCATTTATTGGGTGGGGGCGAGTAAATTTGTTTTTTTCAATATCAGTTTGTATTCCGTATATTAAGCCATATAAAGGAATAAAATCTTGCCATTGCGGTATTAAACAATAAGAAGCGATTTGTGTCAGACCAATAAACTCATTAGATGCAACCTTATTAATTATAATATTCTTTCCCGTATTATTCTTTATAATATATTCATATTCATTAGCTTTTTTCTTAACTTTATATTTGGGTTTATATTGATTTCTAATTATTTGAATCCCCTGTTCTGAAATCGTAATAGTAGCTATAACTTTATTTTTTATTTTTTTAGAATATGGAGTATAATTATTATATTCTTTATTATTTAATTGTTTTGATTTTATATTTGTTATTGGAATATTATTATTTTTAATATACGCTAAAAAATCTGAATAATATTTTTTTAGAGTATATTTATCATTGTAATTGAATGTTCTATACTTTGTGCTTTTAATTATATTATTAAGTTCTTCAATTTGTTTTGTGTCGGCATAAAGGTATAATTCTGTATTGCTATCTACGGCATAAGCTTTTATAAAATATTGGTTATCTATTGAATATATTAAACAGTTATCTTTATCAGTTTGAATTAAGTTTAGTTTTAATGCTACTGCATTAATAACTTGTATCGGGGTTGCATTTTTAGCCGTGTATAAATAATTTTTTCCTTTTGCATTTGCAGGTATTGCCCAAAATAACAACAATAAAATTAATAAAAATTTTTTCATATATTTTATAATAATCTATTACTAATATTTTGTCAAAACATTGTCCTAGTTCAATACATATTAGACTAAGCAACATTTTCTATGAGTGTATAGTAATATTCCATCGGAGTCAAATA
>CALUXY010000071.1 GCA_944324855.1 Candidatus Gastranaerophilales bacterium
TTTATTTTAAAGTTACAACACATATCAGCTTTTTCTAATTGATTAATTTTACTTCTAATTTTCCAACGCCATTCACCAGGTCCTACTTGTAATAATAATTTTTCTAAATCACCTATATTGTTACTTTTTATGGTTGCTTCAATATCTTCTTTTGATGATTCTCCGATATCAGCTTCTAAATTAAATAGTATTCTACCTATATCTATAATACTAGAACCATAAGTTTTAAACTCTACTGAATTAACTTGAGAGTTTCCACATATATTCTTAAAGTGATATAATTCTTTTGATTTTACATCTGTTACCAATATAGATGAATGACTTGCAAGAAATACATCATGTTTAGTATGTTCCAAAGACTTTCTTATTAAATATACGAAATGTCGTTTCCAATTTTCATTAAAGTGAGTTTCTGGTTCATCCAATAATACTAAACATTTTTTATCTTTAATTTCTCTTAAATATGTTAATATTGAAGCTCTTCTAATCAAACCCAATTCTCCATCCGATAATGTTTCATCAGGAAGTGGCTCTGTGCAATTAGACTTTTTGTATATAAAATGTAACTCTTGAATTTTATCTTTATTGTTAAGTAATGTATTAAGAGTTGCAGTTACATCAAAAGTTGAACCTAATATATCTTTTGATGTAAGATCCCATTCTATAATATTGTTAATTGTACCTGGGTTACTAGCTTTAGGTAATTTTTCAAGTATTGATTTATCATAATTAGCCAATTTTAATGTAACTAAAATTGGCTCAAAAGTATTTTTTCCATAAAACAATATTGAATCAAGCTTGTCTCTAATTATTTTATTATCATCTGAAAACCAAACTCCGGATAAAAAACACGCTGCTAAAACCCATTTTAGATTTTCTCTATTTAAACTTAAATATAAATTACTTTGGTATTCATCAGAAAGGCAAAGTTGACGTTCTGAGTTTCCTGTATAATATCTGATCACCATATCCCAAGGATTTTGTATTTCAGTATTTTGCGTAGTGTTTTTTAAGTTTCCCCACATAATTTTGTTTTTATCTGAATAAATATCAAATTTTACTCCTGATATTTCGCTAATATTTTTAGATTTGGCTATTGAATATAAAGCATCCAAAAATGTACTTTTCCCTGAACCATTTTGCCCTGTTAAAACAAATAAATTATATTCATTCTCTTTGTATTCATCAAAATAGATATTAAAATTATTCAAACAACCAAGAGATTCTATGTTAATATTGCTAATCTTCATATTCTGTTTCTCCTGTATTTTGACCTGTTTGTATTATGTTATTAAACAGATTAAAAGAAGATGTTATTTCTTGAATATTATTATAATCATATATTTCAGTATTTGAAATCTTGGAAATTAATCCTATAATTTCAAGCATTCTTAAGTTTATATATATATCGTTAGTTTGGTATTTATTTTTAAATATTTCTAAAATTTCATTTTTTTCTTTTTTTGTTGAACTTAAATAATAATCAATTATGTATTTATAAAAAAGTTTTTGAGAATCTGAGAGAATATCGAGCTTTTTCTTTGCAGTTTTAAAAACAAAATCTTTAAAATTAGAATAAATACAATGATTATTTTCTTGTTTATTTTTATAAACAAAAGTTTTATTATATCTATAGCCCAGTTTGTTATTTTTAATTAAATAATTTATATCGTTGATACATTCTTTTTCTGTTGAATTATTTGTATTGAATAGTAAATAGATTACTCGTTTTTTATTATCAATATTACTATTATTATATTTTTGAATTAAATCTTTAAAAATATTTTTTCTGACATTTTTGATATTATTGTTATTATTAGAAATTTGGGTATTTTTATTGTTTAAATCATTATAATGCTTAATACCTGTACTTAACTCTTCTAATAAAGTTTCTAATTTTTTTGATTCGTTTAATAGTTTTTTATTTGTAGTTCCTAGCAATTTTGTAATTTTACTCAAAGATAATATTTTTTTAGGTTTTTCTTCTTCTTTAGAATAAACAGGCATATTAATAAAATAATAATTTTCTTTAAGCTCTGCGATATCAATTTTTCTTATTTTAGCTATTTCATAATCTTTTATTTCATTATATTTTTTATTTCGTAAACATATATCTATAATTCTTGAGATTTGTGTATCGTTAAGATTTTTTGTTTTTGGTGTAACTAAATATATATATCCATTATTACGCTTTTGTGAACCAACAAGTATAATTTTATTAGTAACATCATTATCATTAGGCAAAGAGATTATAACTTGTAATGAATTTTGAACTAAGTATTCTCTAAATGTAGTTTTGAAACTTTCTTTTGAAGTAAGAAAATTTGTCGAAAACATACAAACATAATTAGGAATTGATTTGCTCAAAATACTGTATAAAAATGCATATTCGGAAGGGATTATACCTGTATTAGTTTTTGCATAATTTTTAATATGCCATAATTGACTATTATAATTATCAATTGAAATTTTAGAATTAATTGGAGGATCGAAAATAAAAGTTTTTCTTTCAATATTATCATTCCAATATGATAATCCATCTTTACACTGAATATTATAATCAACATTATAATTTTTATTTGAAAAAAACAAATTTGCTTTTGCTATTTCTGCATATTCAGGACTTACTTCTATGCCAAAAATATCTTGACTATCAATATTAGCAAGTAATTTTCCTGTCCCCGCACAAATGTCAACAAAACTTTTATTATCAGAAATATTTTTTGCAAAAGCCTGCATTATTTTTACGGAAAATTCATCTGTTGGTAATGCATCAGGCTTTGTAAGGTTTTTGTCACATAATTTATTTATTGCCTTTGCTATTTTTCTTAATGGTTCTTGTTGTATTTCTGATAAAAACTTTATAATCTCACTAGGTAATACACCATTACCAAATTTAGGATGCACATAGTCTAAACCACTTTTTTCAAAAATAGTTCTTAATAAATTAATGTTATCAAAATCTATTGTTTGATTAGAAACACGGTTTAAATATGAGAACATCTTTCTTAATATGTAACAAACTTGTGCTACACCATTAGAATCATAATATCCATTTTGATAGAACCAGTCATATATTTTATTAATAAAATATTCTGCTTTAGATGTTTCCATAAGCACTCCTTGTTAGTTCGCCGGTGAAGGAATGGTGGAGGAGGGATTGGAACATTGCTTGGGCATTTTCTAGTTCAGCTTGTTGTGTTTTTATATATGCCTCTATCTCTTGTGCTTTTTCTGCAAAAAGATCTTGCTTAGGTTTTGGTGGTTTAGGTATAATTATATTTTCAAAATTACCTTTATTTAATATTGGTAAAGTTGTATGACTCGCTTTGTTTCTAATTAAAGGAGCAATTTGCCTAAATAGATATAACCCAAAAATATCATTAATACTTTCGTCCCATTCAATTGCATTAATTTGTTGATTAAAACAACTATCAACAATTGCTTTATCAACTTTTCCTATTGTTGCGCCAATACAACAAACTAAAGTACTTCCAGCTCTAACTATCCTACTATTTTTAGCACCTTCTTGCGTAACATAACGACCATATTTATCTTGTCCTGATTCTAAATCTGCAGGTGTTATGAATGGAATATCACCACCAAACATATTTTCTTTTTTAGAAGAAGGTGTTGAGCCTGTTGTAACTTTTCCCAAGTTTTTAATTTTAAATAATTCATAACTATTGGTATTTTTAGACATATCTCCGAACATTTCTTGGAAGAGGGCGGGGATGAGGGATTGGGCACTTTCGATACAGGCAGTGCGTAAACGAATTATTGCACTCGCGGCATCTAATACATCTACTATCTCCTGTTGCTCACCCAATGTTTGAGGTACAGGTATGTTTTGATTTATAAATTGGCTAAATTTGAGATTTCTTAAATTCGTAGAATTTGATTGGTAAGATTCAATAATTTTTGTTTCATACAAAAATTTAAAATAATAATTTATAAATTTTGGATTTATTTTATTATTGAATCTTAGCAATCGAAAAAAGTTTGAACAAGTAATAGGATATTGAAACTTTTGAATGTCATCACTAGAAATAATTATAGTTCTTCCGACTGGCTGGTCTGGGCTTCCTCCTGAAACCTCTATAATTAAATCATTTTCTTTTAACTGTCTTTTGGCGAGGCTATTATCTTTTAAATATCTTATTTGAGCATTTTCACCATGATCATTTTCCCAGTTACTAATATCAGTAGCTCTTAAAACTTTTGTTGCGATATAATTGGAATTAATTGGTTCTTGTTCTCCCCAGTCCCCACCTATGTAAAAATCCAAAAGATTTTCTAATTTAATTAGATCCCATCTTTCAATTATATTAGCCATTTAGTTTTCCTCCAAGTTTTTCTTTTAGGGATTCAAGGAGTTCGATTGATTTTTTTTCTGAGTTCAGAAGGATTTGAATATACTCTAGCGGTGTGTGCTCAAAAGTTGGCGGGGTATATTCTATTTTTTTGTATCTTGATGGGAGCAGATTGTATTCATTTTCTCTCAAGTCTTCTATTGAGACATTAAAAGATTTGTTTGATTCTGTTTTTGTTTTGTATTTTTCAATGATATCAGGAATATCGTTTTCTTCGATTTCGTTTCTTTTATCATCTAGGGTAAAGCCATCATTTTCCATTTCATAGAACCAAGTTGATTTAGTTGGTTCGCCTTTAGTAAAGATAAGAACTGCGGTTGCGACACCTGCATAGGGTTTGAAAACTCCTGATGGCATAGAAATTACTGCATCAAGCCTATTTTGCTCAATGAGTTTTTCTCTCAATGTTTTATGAGCTTTTGAATCAGTAGATAACACACCTGTTGGAATAATTACGGCAGCTCTGCCTCCGATATCAAGTATTCGCATAAATTTTGCCATAAAAAGGAGTTCTGTCTTTTTGGTTTTTACAATTGACGTTAATTTATCTGATACATCATTTTCATCTAAATTACCTGTGAAAGGTGGGTTTGCAAGTACCAGAGTGTATCTATCTTTTTCGTCAGCGTCTTTTGATAAAGAATCTTGCAGTTTTATATTTTTAGGTTTTATGTTGTGCAAAATCATATTCATAAGACCAATTTTATACATTGTAGGGTCAAATTCTCTGCCGAAAAAGACGTTATCATCGATATTTTTTCTATCTTCATCACTCAGCATGTCTCCAAAGATAGGAGAAATTTCTTTGAAATCATCAGATGTACCTTGTTCTAAAATATATCTGTAAGCACCACACAAAAAGCCACCTGTACCACATGCAGGGTCGCAAATTTTGTCTTGTGATGTCGGTTGCATTAGTTTGACCATCATTTCAATAATATGGCGAGGGGTTCTGAACTGACCGTTTTGTCCTGCTATTGCAAGTTTATTCAGCATATATTCATAAATATCGCCTTTTCTATCATTCCCGTCAGAAAAATCCATTTTATCAAGGGTTTGAACTGCGGTATCAAGTAGTGACGGTTTTGTAATTAAACAAACAGAATCTTGTAGTGCAGGATTGATTTCGCCTAAGAGTGGAAAAACTTTCTCGCGATATGTTTTTAACATTTCATCAGCAGATAGTTGTTTGAAATTGCTCCATCTCAAGTTTTCTCTGCCTTCAAAAAAGGATTTTCTTGTTTTGCCAAAATGTTTTGCTTTTTTGTCTTTCAAATCCTCTTGAGATTCAAACATCTTAAAAAATATCAGGTAAGTCATTTGTTCTACTACTGATATTGGGTTACTTATACCTGAGGACCAAAATTTGTCCCATAATTCGTCAATAATCGCTTTAAATTCTTTATC
>CALUXY010000072.1 GCA_944324855.1 Candidatus Gastranaerophilales bacterium
GGATTATCGGGGTTTAATTCCAACGTTTTCAGATATATTTTCTCTGCTGAATTATAATCTTCATTTTTTACAAATTCAACTGCTTTGTTTATTTCTGATATAACATCCATAAAAGAATGATATCATTTTCTATCCTCTTGTCAAACAAGAAATATACATAACACAATTGATATTGTGTTATTATAAAGTGATTAGGTGACTGGGTGATTAAGTGACTAAGTGACTAAGTGATTAGGCTAGTGAATAGTGATATTTGAGAGTAGAGAATAAAAGTTTAATATTTATATTTTCCCCCGACTTTTACGAAGTGAGCAATACTCACTTATTGAAACAATATCAAGAAATGTGTTGTTTGAGCGTAGCGAGTTCACATTTCTGGGGTTGAAATTAGTGAGTATTAGCGAACGGAGTTCAAGTCGGCAGTTTCTTTGTTCCCCGTTTCTTTGCTGTCAAAGAAATGGGGATGCGGGGTGCAGGGGTGCATAAACCCCGCTATTATTTGATTTGCCCCGCCAGAGGCAAAAAGATATTTTTATCTTTTTTGACTTTACATAACACAATATCAATTGTGTTATGTTCTGTGTGTTTATACTATAATTTAGTTATGGAAATTTTAGATGAAGTACAAAATTTAATCACAGATAATGAGTTTGCAAAAGCAAAACACAGACTTCTTCAAATTATGGCTGAAAATGGAGAAAATCTTGAAACAATAAAACTCTTAGGTTTAGTGAATGTTAATCTTGGCTGTTATGAAGAAGCTAAAAAGAACTTTGAAGAATTACTTACTAAAGATATGAATGATGCAACATCCTGGTTTTATCTGGGGAACTGCTATGACAAACTAAATGATTTACAAAATGCTAAAAATGCATATTTAAAAGTAATACAATTAAGAGAAAACTATCTCGATGCATATAAAAGTTTGTGCATAATCCTGGTGCGTTTAAAAGAAGAAGATAACGCAATTATCTATGCAGAAAAAGCAAAGGAAATTGATTCTGAAGATTATACTTATGATTATCTTATTGGTACAGCTCTTGTGGCACAAAAAAAATATCAGGAAAGTATTCAATATTTGGAACATGCTCTTGAGCTAAAACCTGATCACGCTCAAATATACGGGAATTTGGGGACGGCCTATCTTTTAATAAATAATCAGGCAAAAGCTTTTGAAATGTATAAAAAGGCAATTGAATTGCAGCCTGAAAATGCAGATGCTCTTTATAATCTTGCATCTCTTTATCAAATTCAAAACAATCACAGTGAAGCCTGTATCTATTTTGAAAAAGCTTACGCATTGACAAACGATGAGAAATCACTTGTTGGGCTGACTCTTTCAGAATTAAAGGGCGGGAATTTCTTGAAAGCGATTGAACATTATAAAGCTTTAATAGTTGCACATCCTGAGAAAGACTCATATCAGTATAATCTCGCAACATGTTATGAACAGGTGAGGGATTATAAGTCTGCAATTAATATTCTAAAACAGCTTTTGACCAGAAACCCAAAATCGGTCAATATGGCACAAAAACTCGCAAGTCTTTATATGGAAACGAAGGATTTAAGAAGTGCTAAAGAACTTTATGACAATATAATTCTCAAAAATTCGCCTACCGCAAGTGTTCTTTATCAGTATGCAATTTTATCATCACAATTGTATGATACTGATACCGCTGAAAGAATTTTTAAAAAAGTTATTGGCATGAATCCTGATAATGCATTGGCACATAAAGATTTAGGTGTTATTTATCTTAATAAAAGACTTTTTGATTATGCTGAAGACGAGTTTAAAACTGCATTAAAACTTGCACCTGATAATTTTGATATAGTATTTGAATATGCAAATTACCTTTATTCAATTACTAAGTATAAAGAAGCTGACGAATACTATAAAAAAGCACTGTCATTACAAGATGATGTAATAGCAAAAACTCTCTGGTCAATGAATAAAATAGAATTGAATGAACTTGATAAAGCAAAAGAATTAATTGATGCTGCTCTAAAACAAGAGCCTCATCATGAATACATTCAATTCATGGCCGGACGTATTTATTTTTCTTTGAAAGAATACGAAACAGCAAAGAGATTTCTTATTCATTCAATTGAACAAAATCCGGATATTGAATCACAAAACCTTCTTGCACTTACATATTTTGGGCTGGAAGAATATCAAAATGCAGTCAATATCTTTGAAAATCTTCTTCAAAAGAATGAAAAAAATATTTCATTGCTTTATAACGCTGCTCAGTGTTACGAAAAACTTAACGATAATGATAAAGCGTTAGAAAAATTATATAAACTGACAGATATATTTCCTGAACATGAAGAAGCTCAAGAAATGATAAGAAGATTATCTTAAGATTTGATATAATTTTTTAGGTTTGCAGAAATATCCTTGTTCTTACAAAGTTTTTTAAGTTTTGATATTGCCCTGTTTTCTATCTGTCTTATACGTTCTCTTGATACATTGTAGATAGAACCAATTTCTTCTAATGTTTTTTTATTTCCGTCACTGTCAAGTCCGTATCGTAGAATTAAAATGTCACGTTCTTTAGGACTTAATTGATCAAGAATATGTCTTGTGTCTTCAAGTAAATTTTCATCGGATACCCTGTTATCAGGGGACATTGTTGATTCATCTACAATGTAATCAATAATCTTATTTGAATCATCTTTTTGGTTAGTCGGAGTATCAATACTAATAGTAGATTGTGCCGACTTAATAATAGAATTTATCTTTTTAAGGCTTAATCCCAAACTGTCTGCAACTTCTTGTTTTGTCGGGACTCTGCCTAGTTTTGTTGTTAAATCCAAAGTTTCTTTTTTTATTTTTGTTAAAGAATCAATCAAGTGAATCGGCAGTCTTATTATTCTAGCTTTATCAGCAATCGCACGTGTAATAGACTGTTGTATCCACCAGGTTGCATATGTTGAGAATTTGTATCCTTTTGTGTAATCAAATTTTTCTGTAGCACGGATAAGCCCCATATTTCCCTCTTGAATCAAGTCAAGAAAAGACAGCCCTCTCCCGATATATTTTTTGGCGATACTTACTACAAGACGTAAGTTTGCATTAATCAGAATCTTTCTTGATAAATCGCAATGTTCTTCTTTTATTTTTCTTGCAATTTCATGTTCTTCTTCGTTAGATAAAAGCGGAATTTTACCAATTTGTTGAAGATATATTTTTACGGAATCATCTGAGTTTACAACCGATAAATTTTCTGATGTTTTAGGTTCTTCAATAATTACAGAATCAGAATCGGCATCAAGTTTATCAAAATCAACACCTTCGTCAGAGATTTCTTCAAAATTTAAATCAATTTTTTCCATATCAGTGTTGTTCATTGGCGTTTTTCCCTTCTGTTTTGTAAACGTTGACGGACAGCCTCAAATACTATAATAGCTGCTGCCGCAGAAACATTCAAGGAATTAAAATCTTTTAACATTGGTATCTTAACCTGATAATCAGACATTTTTAATAATGATTTTGACACTCCTGCATGTTCTGCACCCATAATTAATGCGAAATTCATATCACAATAATTTATGTCATAACAAGTATCCTTCGAACCTGCATCTGTTGCTATAACCCACCAGTTGTTATTTTTTAATTTTTGGACAGTAGCCGACAGGCTGTTGACTTTTATAATCGGTATATGATTTACTGCCCCTGCTGATGTTTTTTCTACAACAGATGTTATAGGCGAATTACGTCTTGATGGTATTATTATACCATCAATCCCGGCACAAACACATGTTCTTATTATTGCACCGATATTATGAACATCTTCCACCCCATCAAGTATGACAACTGACGAGTTTTCTGTATGTGATTCAATAAACTCATCTATATCTGTATAACTAATTGGCGAAACTTGTGCAATTACTCCTTGATGATTAAATTCTGCATAATCTGAAAATTTTTCTTTACTGACAAATTGATAGATTATACCATTTTTTTGTGCAAGTTCTTTTATCTGTTCAATTTTAGAATCAGTGTGTAAATTTTTAGAAATAAGAATTTTGTTTATTTCCCGCTTGTCTGAAGTCAATGCTTCCAAAACAGAATTTTTGCCATAAATATAATCAGATTTTTCCATCAAACACCTGTCGTTATTTTGATACTTGAAGCATACGTTCTATACAAACCAATGCTTTTTGTGAAATATCGTTATCCAGCGTTATTTCATATTTTTCGTTTAATAAGGCATTATAAATATCTTCAAAATGATTTGTTTTCATGCTGGAACAAATCATATCTTCTCTTATCAGATAAAATTTCTTATCCGGATAATCCCGTCTTAATCTGTCTATAACACCTTTTTCTGTTACAATAATAAACTCATTTAAATCTTTGTTATCCCCGACAAATTTCATTATGCCTGTTGTGCTGCCGACATAATCGGAAATTTTAGTTACTTCCTGATGACATTCCGGATGTGTTAATACCTTTACTCCTGGATGTTTTGATTTCATAAGTTTTATATCATCTTCTGTTACTTTGTTATGAATAGGACAACATCCGTTATATGTAATTACTTCAACGCCATTGAGTTTTGATTCAACCCATTTCCCTAAAAATTGATCGGGAAGGAACAATACTTTATCACAATTTAAGCTTTCTACAATTTTGACTGCATTAGAACTTGTGCAGCAAATATCACATTCTGATTTAACTTCTGCTGTTGAATTTATATAACAGACAGCAGGTATATCAGGATATTTTGATTTAAATTCTCTTAATTGTTTTAAATTAATCATATCAGCCATAGCGCAGCCGCAATCAAGACTCGGAATGATAACTTTTTTATTTGGGGAAATGATTTTGGCTGTCTGTGCCATAAAAGTAACTCCCGCAAAAACAATTATATCAGCATTTGATTCTGCTGCTTTTTGGCTCAAATACAAAGAATCACCAACATAATCAGCAACTTCATCAATCTCTACATTCTGATAACAATGTGCCAAAATTACGGCGTTCTTTTGCTTTTTTAATTCTAATATTTTTTCTCTAATATCCATCTATATAATTGTATAACAAAAAGGAGGATTTTTTGATAAAGCTTTTATTAAGATTTGTAAACATGTCTGTAAATCATGTCAATTCATGGTTTCAGAAATACTTTATATACATGTAAAAGGTTATTAAAAAATTATAAATTAGGTTAGTACAAAGATTATAAAATTACTTATAGGTTTTGTAATCGAATCAATCAGCGGTCCTTG
>CALUXY010000073.1 GCA_944324855.1 Candidatus Gastranaerophilales bacterium
TCAAGTTCTTCATTAAGAACAATAATTTGATTTTTAATTAAGCCCATCATTGCACATTCTTTTTTATTATTTTCTTCCTGTGCAATATCACCAAAGAACTGATTGTCTCTCATTGTTGACATTTCTTCATTTGTTTTTTCCATTGTTAACATAGTTTTTCTCCTTTACTTTTCTTCTACTACTTAAGTGTGGCCGCACTTTTTTCTAATTTTTTTTTGATTGCTGTTATTGCCTGAATGACTTTTATTGCCTTTATTTTTGTCAGAAACATAACATCATCCACTTTAAATTTTGATCTTAAAAATTTTCTAAGAGATTTTTTTGCATATTCATCAGTGTCGTAGTAGCAAATATCTCTCCATAAACCTTCTATCATTCTTAATTGAGCATTTGTAGCCATTTCCTCATCACGATTTAAATTCTCATATTTTTTAGTTCGTTTTACCCATTTATTTAATGCGATGGCTTTTTCTTCGAGAATCTCTATAAAAATACCGGCTTCTGTAAATGTTAGATTCTTTGAGCTTTGAACATCAAAGGACATGAGCATTTCTCGGTATAAATCATCATCCATACCTAATATGTTTTTTAATGTGTGAATTTTTCTAATCTGAAAAGTCGTAGCCATATTTAATTCTCATATCGTCGAGTTGTAATTCTCGTCCATGTTTAATACCGATTTGCACTCCCAAAATAAAAATGGCAAGAGCTATTAAAAAGATGTTTAACCATAATGAAGTGTCGGGTCGGAATTTTTTACCATCGTTCATTCTAATACCTCCTTAAGCCATTAATAATTTGGAAGTTTGTTTGATCACAACATCATCGACCTCAGCTTTGCCATTAAATTTAGCAATGCTAATGCTGTGAGAAATTAAGTGTTCTAATCTTCTTGTATTACCATCAGAATAAAAAAGATATTTCTCTGCTAGCTTTACGTTTTGTCCAATTGACTCAAGAATTTTAATTACATCTTGAATTAAAATTTTATCTATAATCTTTGTAAATTTAACTCTTGAATAAAGTTGGTCATATTGATTGTTGTAGCCCTTAAGGTTTTCTAATAAAATTCCTCTGCCTACCAATAAAATTCCAACCCCTGTTTTATCGTGAATTCTTCTTGTAATTTCAAGTGCTCTATATGGTAAATTTTCAGCTTCATCAATAATTAAAAGCCTACCGGATTGATTTAATTTTCTTATTACCTCATCCATTAAGTCATAAACAGAACCTTTACCAGCTAAACCTAAACGTCTATGAATTTCTTTAAGTAAAGATTTTGCAGTATAACCAGAATCACTTTCTATTAGAATTGAATCCATAAATTCTTTTGTATATCTTTTGACAGCAACAGTTTTACCAAGTCCGGCTTTACCAACACAAACACCAATTTTCCCTTGAGTATGACAAAGTCTACCGATTTCAGAAATATATTTAACTGTTGATATTTCAACAAATGGAAGTTCATTATTGTCAGAACGTTCACGTTCTCTTTGAATAAAATTATTAATAGCATCAGTTATTTTATCGTTTTTACCGTTATAATTGCCGTTAATCCACATACTTATAGTGGATTTTGCAATACCTGTGGCTGTTGAAATATATCCAATGCTGTAATTTCTATATTCCATCAGTTCTTTTAATTCTGTTCTAATATCCATTCACCACTCCTTTTAATTCTTGTTCGAGAATTTTATCAGTTTCATACAGATACAATGGCTTTTCTTCAACCTTTTTATCTTCTAAGAAAATTGATAAATCTTGTTTGCCAAATTCTTCCATTTCTTTATTTTTTCTAATAGCTTTATCCATATTTGTATTTGCTAATTTAGAAATTTTAGGTCTTAATTGTTTTTCAGTATTTGCATACACAGTTTTATAATTTTCATATTGTTCTTCAAGAGGAATTTCCATTGTTTGTTTAATATATGATTTAGCAACCTTCAAATTACGTTTTTTAATTGACATTGCTTCTTTAAATTCTTCTTTGGAAACAGTTTCTGCATGCAGAGCAGCAACAGCTTTTACAGCTGTTATTTTCCCAATAAATTCATCATTATCAGCTCTAAATGCCCAAGCCTCTTTATAATTTTGAATATCTCTTCGAAGATAAACTTTTAATCCTGTTTGAGATATCATCCAATCTGCCCAGTACGTAATACCAAGAGAATTATCTTTGATTCCATTTCTGCCAATGGTGTAAGTTTTAGATGTTCTCATACAAAATAGCTTAAGTGCACTCTGAGATGTCGTAATTTTCTCTTTAAATT
Organism: Candidatus Gastranaerophilales bacterium; assembly: GCA_944324855.1. GTDB lineage: Bacteria > Cyanobacteriota > Vampirovibrionia > Gastranaerophilales > Gastranaerophilaceae > UMGS1585. Next base: position 2,271 of record CALUXY010000073.1, read on the forward strand.
CTTGATAGAAAAGTTCATCCGGACATAAGCCCTGTAAATTTTTACCTTGTGAAGGTCTTTTGTTTAGAACATTAATGATAAATTTATCAAATATTGATTTAAATTCGTTAAAAGGAATAATTTTCCCTGATTTAATTTCATTTATTAATTTTTCCGGTCTTTCAACAACATTACCACCCCTGTAGCCAATGCAATGTTTTGAAATTAATTCTTTAATTTTAAGAAAATCTCTTTCGATAGGTTTTGTTTGTGCATTATAAGGAAGGGCAAAATGCACTTGAACATTTAGTTCATCCAACATAGATGTTGTTTTAGATGTGTTTGTTTCAACTTTTATTTTATTTTGTCTTCCTCCTGCGAAATCTTTACAACGATAATCTTTTCCATTATCAATAATCACATCTTCAGGAAGTCCAAATTCTTTTGCTGCATAATAAAAAGTTTGAAATATGTGATCTGAATTAGGATGTCCACATTGAAGCAACCATCCAAGCCATTTCCCTGATTTATAATCTCGCCAAGCAGTTACCCAAGGGAAAACAATATCGCCATCAGGACTCAAGCACGCAACATCAATTTGTGCGTGGTCTGATACCCATACCTTGCCACAAATGATATTAGAATAATCACGTTCAATATAATTATTATATTTTCTATTCCACGCAGATTGTCCATAACGTGCTAAATAAATACTTTGTTTAGGAATTTCACGTTTTAACTTTCTTTTAAAAGTAGAACAACTTGGAAAATCTGATGCCTCAATATTTTTATTCCTCATTGCATAACCAAGTGTTAAATCCCAACAGCTTTGTAAAGAAGGAGCACCTTCCTTTAAGTACAAATTTTTAAAATATTCAAAATCGTTATCATCAATGATACATTTGCCACAATTATTTCCATATTTAGCTAAAAGACCACTTATTCCACATTGAATATATCTACTTCTCATTCTTATAACAGAAGAATAAGACGTTGCTAAATCTGGATTATCATTGTTCCAATTACTTATAAATTCTTGTAATTCTTTTCCTTTAATATTTAAACATTTTTTTACAATCTTAATATATTTCTCAGCTTGTATTTTAGACCATTTTGGAGCATCGGAATATTTTTTATCGTCTATTTCTGATATTTTTTTTAATTTAACAGAGGAACTGTGAATAAAAAATTGTTTAACATTATTTTTTAGTTGAATTTTATATATAAAATCGCCTTTATAACAACGATTTTTAACAGTCTTAGGTGTAATATGTAATAATTCACATACTTGTTCAAGTGTAAACCAAGATTGAGAATTTATTGACATATTCTATGGTACTCCTCAATTTTTATTTTGAAAACCTTCTCTATTAAAAAAATGTCACAAGGATAATAATTTTTTTCCCCTGATAAATGTTTGCTGATAACGCTATTTGATACATTTAGCATCTTTGCAACTTGTGTCGGCGTTAGATTTAAAAATACTAACAGGATTCTTAAAACCTTCGATTTGTCACTTTGTTCTTTAATAATCATTTAAGTTTCCTTTTCTTGAAATAGTTCTACATATATTTCAAGTTGTTATTTTTAATCTCTTTTATTAGGTCAAATGGCTAATTTTTGCACAACAAATTAGCCTTATTAGGCCGCTTTATAAATGGCAAATAGCTTATAAATTAATTATATTTATGCAGATTTTTTTGAAAATAACCCCTAAAATTGAAAAGGTCAAATATTTGACCTTTTTAAAATTTAAAATCCAGTAATAATAAGATTTTATTTTTGACAAATTTTTCAAAATCAGTTTCAAAGCCAGTAAAGAAGCGTGTTATAAAATTGACAAATATTTTATTAAGAAATGTTAAGCAAATAGCATTTTATTTAGTGCCGAATATTCTTCCTCAAAAGACTTTCCATACTTCCATATCTCCTCAGCTAAGTGAAGGTGAAATTTATGTGCAAATGAACGATTTAAAACTTTCCTATAACTTCTTAAATAAATATTCTTAATCTCAAGTCTTTCCTGTTCTTTATGCCTTTGAGCATAATTATTTACGAGATATTTTTCTGATACATATAATTTGTCATTATATAAATACAAGTAAACTTTTTTATTCATATAAACTCTTTCTTGGGGAATCTTTGGATATTTCTCAAATAATTGTAACAACTCCTTATACTGTTCAAGATAAATTACAGTTCTAAAATATTTATAAAATTTATCAATAACAATTCTTGATACCGAAAATATATTAATCATTTTTAAGACTTCAACATCTGCACAAAACCCTCTGATAATATATTCTATATCTTGCTTTTTGTGAAATTCAAAAAATAATGGTAATTTACTTGTTTGTTGTTTTTTACAAACTCTTTTATTGTAATAATAAGTTCCATCACAATATGTTAGCCGTTCTTC
>CALUXY010000074.1 GCA_944324855.1 Candidatus Gastranaerophilales bacterium
GTAATAGACGAAGTAAAAAAAGACAAAGAAGGTAATGAGACAAAAGACAATAAAGAGAAAACATATACTTTCGAAGGCATATTAGGTCAAAACTGTGGAGAAATAGTCCCAACAACAGGTGAAGACGAAAAAAGAATACAAATTAAGGGTTTTAAAGTTAAAGATGGTATTAGAATATTAAGAGGGTTTGCAAAATCTTCGATACTCGCAGAATATTCAAAACCAGATAACAATTATCAACGAAATGAAAACAATAATCATTTAAATTCTTTAAAATCATTCCTGAAGGATATTAAGACTTCTGCTAAATATTTACCTGAAGTTACCCTAGTAGCAAGAGGATATCAAAAATTAGAACCAATAAAATTAAGCGGAAAATTATCAGATACGCAGCAAGGAGAATTAGAAAATCTAGAATATTGGAAATTGACAGTTAACAAAGAACAATTATTTCGTATTGATGGAAATCATAGACTAGAAGCAACAAAAGATAAAGATTACAATATTCCTTTTTCAATAATAATATGGGAAAATAATCCTAATAGTGCAGATGATGAAGCATTTTTATTTTATTTTCTAAACAGTAAGGCTAAAAAATTAGAAACTGAAGAAAATTTAAAAGGGCTTGTTGATGCAGAAACTTGGAATGACAAGGAGCTTGAAAAAGCTAATATTTTATTGCCTTATATAAGGCATTTTAAACATCATTTTGAAGATCATAAACTATTCAATAAAACTTACTATAAAGATAAAAATAATAATGAAAATGCTAAGACACAAATATTAAATGTTTTAGAAGTAATTCAAAAAGAGACTAATGATTTAGATTTACCTTTTGATATTGAAGCATTTGAAGAATACATCAAAAATACCCAAGATATTCTTTCACAAAAAGAACGTTTTAAATATTTAAGAAAACAATTTAGAAATTTTCCACAATTTGTTTTTTATACGTTATATAAAAAGAATGGAGATGTTGAAGAAGCATTAAGATTTATAAATGCTACAAATAAATGGGCAGAATTTTATAAACACGATTCTAATTCTTTTATTTATCCAAATAAAATGTTTCATAATGCAGAAAAACAATTAGGTAAAAAAATCAATATTTTCGTAGCCATGCCTTATTATGATGAAGAAACTGTTGAACAGTTTAATAATACATTTAATTCAATGATAGAAGAAATAAAAAAAGAAGAAGAATGGTTGGCTGAAAAAGTAAATTTGTATGCAATTATGAAATATAAAGCTGAAAGTACTGATATTTTAGCAAATATGGATAAACAAATTGGTGAATGTGATATATTTATTGCAGATATTTCGAATCATGGTAAGAACAAAGTTAATCCAAATGTTATGTTTGAATTAGGCAGGGTATATGACAAAAAAAATTTTATATTGATAAGAAATAAGAAAAACAAAATAAGTAATAGTGCTTTTGATATCCAGCATATCGACTACGTTCCAATTAATTATGATGTTGGGTTTGATACTTCAATTAAAAAGAATTTAAAACCACGAATTTTAAATATGATTAAGAATATTATTGGTTTTTGTTAGGAAATTATAAATTAATTTTTACTTTATAGTAGATACACAACATTTAATATGCCTAAGTTTTAGTGAATCGCTTTAGTAATTTAGATATTAAATAAATTGGAGTTTAATCAATGCTTAATGACAAGCTGAGTAATTTAATAAAAGAAATAAAAACTATTACCAATAATGATTTTTATCTCGAACTTAGCAAAATTAAGACAAAGGGTAATTATTTTTTAACAAGAATTCAAACTTCAGAATCTTTTAAAAAATATACATTAGACAAAATAAAACGTCTTTATGAGACTTATAAAGATGATGCTTATCAAAAAAAGATTATTTTAGAAGATATTAAAAAACTATTTTTTAATAATTGGGATGGAGCTTATTCTGAATTAACCGCATATGATTTATTAAATTTAATTTTTGATAATCCATGTAAAATTCAAATTAATGATATAAAAAAGGAAAATACTTTAGCAAAATATTGTAATGATGCAGAAGTTTCTGATGTTGATGGATATTTAGAAGATGCAATTTGTTTTTTGGAAATAAAAACACTTAGATCTCGCTTATATGAATTGATAAATAAATTAAAAAGTGAATTGGAGTCTCGCAGTGAAAATGACTGTTTTATTATTCAATCTGACTATCCATTATCGATAGAAATAAGTAGTGATAAATCATATTCAGCATTAAAAAAAGAAATCCTTAATGCCAAGCGGAACAAAGAAAGATCTTTAGCATCCAAAACAATCAGAGGGTTATTTTTTAGATTTTATTATGAAAGACAACCGGTCTTAATTGAAAGTCATAATTGTGAAACTAACTATCAAATGGCAGAAAGATTAGAGACATTACCATTGAATCAATATAAACAGTATGTTGATGGACGATTTATAAAAGCTTATGTCTGTAATGGGCTTAATTTGAATAATAATTTAATATGCAATGAAGAATTCTTTAGAGCATTAGCAAGACGCGTTTTTTGCAGATTAACAAAAGTAGAAGATGTATTTGACGATAATTCAGACTTATCAACGGCTTTTATTGCCAAACATTTAAGTGGATTGTTGTTTATCGTTGATTTATCTGCAAATGTTCAAAAGAAAATAGATAATCCAAAAGATTTATATAAAGTTTATTTGTATTCAAACCCTAACGCAGAATTTGCTAATAGATTAATAGGTTTTAGAAATTTTCAGTTTAATTTGAATATGAAAAATATTAAAAATATTTGTGATGATTTTGAATATGATAACTATTAGTTGGTACTAAATGGAACTAATAAAATTTCTCGATCATTAGTTTACACCAAGCACATTTTTCTCTATTTTGTCTTTTGGTTTTCTCATCTGCATTAAAATTTTCTATTTGTTCAAGAACATCAAAAGCTTGTTTGCACAATTCTTTATCTGGTCTTCTATCATTTATGCCATTTGCAGCTTTAATCATTGATTTAAATACTGATAATGTATTTCGGTATATTTCTAAATTACAATCAAAATGATTTTCAATAAAACAAATAATATAATTCAATGTTTCTAAAAACATTTCTTTAGTTACAGTCTGATTGCCGTATTTTATTGGGAATTTGATAGGCATGAGCATCTCCTTTTGTTAATTATAGCATATTTATAACTATAAAAATTAACAAATTGCTTCTTGAATTTCCTCCTCTGTAATTTTTTGTTGATTCATTATTCTATATTCATATTTTGTGAACCAAGAGTTAAAATAATTAATCATCCACATTATTTTTTCTTTTATTTCTTCATTGTTTTTGTGCTTTTTAAGTAATTCTAAAAGATTAATTTTAAATGCTACATCATCAAAAGTATTACATAGATGAAAAACATTTAAAAACACTTATCCGTCACTATCTTTCATAAGGTAATACAAGTTATTAGGGTTATTAACCTCTATTTTTACAAGTATTCGTGGATATTTTGCAACATTTTCTTCTAATTGAACAGCTTTAACGAGGCTTTTTCCATATACAATAATATCGTTATGAAAAAACTCTCCTTCAACAATTGCTCCACGCATTAAATATCCATATCGCAAAATCTCATTATATATATTTGCAACAGTATTAAATAATATTGCTATTTTGTGCTCTCTTTGTTTATCATCTTCTTTTAATTCTATGGCTAGTAAAATATTGTCAGAGAATATTTTTATATAAATTTCTTCTTCTTTAGGGAAAATTCCTCCTCCAGATTCCTCAATTGCATCTTCCATAAACATATTTAAATGATTCAGAAAATCAAAATTATTATCGTTGCATATCATATCCTTTGCTCCAAGTATGTCTAAATATGCAATGATATGATTTGAAGTTTTGTAATTAGTCCAAGGCTTTCTTGCTAAACCTGTTCTTATAACCATTTTAAACTCCTATTGTTTTTAATTGTATCAAAAATATAAACTTGATTTTGTTCTGACTTTAAGTGATGAATACGACAACCTAAAAAGGAGGTCGTATGAGTAAAAGTAAGAAATACAAGGTTAAACAAAAAGATTTTAGTGAGTTAGAAAAATTAGCTGAGCGGATTTATAACACAGTTGTTGTAATCGATTATTTCTGTCAAAAGCAGCAAGAATATGATGAACTTAGAAACATTACACCAATTATTGAGAACCTTAGACGCGATTCCGATAAATTAAATGTTTATTTCATAAATTATCCGGAAAGTTTTTAAATACAATCAAATGTTGTTTAAAAGCTGTTTAAAAAGCTTTGTATTAAATTTTATTGTAAAAAATAGTAGAACATATATACCCCCAAAAGGCTTGCTTAAATTCCATTCTAATAGGCTATCAATTATGTTAAATTGATAAGTTTTTAAATAGATTACTTGATGTTTTCACAATTAAGAGCAATTAATGTCATTGCTATAAATGAATATAAGGGGTAGCAATGATTGAATTAGGTAAAAAATACAAACTAAAAAAGATTAAAGGCTTTGAGAGCTCTGATAATGAGTATTACAAAGTAATTGGATTCTATAACTTTGACACTGTAATTTGTGAAAACGCCTACGGAGAAAGATTTGTATTTATGAAAGAGTTTTTAATAGACCCACAAAAGCCTGATGATATCTATTCAGATTTGATACTTGA
>CALUXY010000075.1 GCA_944324855.1 Candidatus Gastranaerophilales bacterium
AGCACATTCATCTTTAAAGGGATTAACACCTATGGAGTTTGCTGTAAAATGTAACTAATTGATTGACATGTACAATTACGAGGAGGGGTAAATGTGGTAGTAAAAATTAAAACTGTATTATTTACCCCCGACAAAGTAATCTATTTTCAACAAGTGAATAAATGACTGGGTGACTAAGCGTGTTAAAAGAAGTTGGAAATGCGGCTAAGTAGTCAAGTAGTTAGGCAGATAAGTAAAATCAACACTCCTTGTCAACCTGAACTTGTTTCAGGTTCTTACCGATAGTGAATCTGAAATATTACACTGACAAGCAACACAGTGAGTAGTGTGCAATTTATTGCACAAAAGAATCAAGAACATGAAAGATTGCTGCGATATCGCTCGAAATGAATGGGTTCTACGTCAATAAAACGGCTGACGAATAACCGCCAGCCGATTTAAAATACATTTACTTAATAAAACTTACCTAATTCCCAAAATTAATTACTAATCTAACAATGCGTCCAGAAGTTCAGCGTTGCGTTGTGCGTAAGCTGAATTTCTAACACGGTTACGATGAATATATGTACGTAATGCTTCACGGATAAGTTCTGAACGTGAACGATTTTCGTTTTCTGCTACGTTATCTATTTCATCTAAAAATCTTTCTGGCATTGATATTAAAACTCTTGACATAATTTAATTCCCTTTATTTTTTGTATAAGATATTACTCTTAGTTCCCGCTTACATATATACAAAGTATCTAAAATAAAAAAAATTGCTATTTTTTTTAGATTTAAGTTACATTTGTTAACAAAATGAGGATGCGGAAAAAGTCGAAAAATGACAATTTTTCGAACTTTTTCAAATCCGATTTTAGGTGTGTGAACATCAGACCGTGTGCGGGATAGCACACAGTCTGATGTGAAACCGTTCCCCGGAGTTTGTGAGAAAAATTTTAATTTTTCCACAAACTCAAACACAAAAAATCCTTGTTTGTAGTACGATATAAAAGTTAATACTATGGGAGATATTGATGTTTAGCACAGAAATTAATTATGAAGTCGTTTCTTTTTCAGTAGGTGATACTAAAGCAGGTACCAAAATGGGCAAGCTGCAATTAAAAGACCCTGCAACGGAAACCGTTCTAAACTGTGTACTCTGGGAAGAAGCTTTAAACCGTATGGATTTAAAACTATTCCGAATCGGCAATATAGTGCGAATTGTAACTGCATCTTTCAATGAAAGATTTAACAACTGCCTGATTACCTCGCTTGAACTTATTAAAGAAGCCAAAATGGGACTTTCTGAAGATGAGAGAGAAAAAACTTATAATAAAATTATTGAATACATAGACAGTATCTCCGATACAGCTTTGAAAACGTTTATACTTGATTACTTCAAGAAATACGAAAATAAAATAAAAGTTGCACCTGCTGCAAAAACAATGCATCATAATTATTTGGGCGGTCTTCTGGTTCATATGCTTGAATGTATTGAAATTGCGGAGAATAATATTAAGATTTTATTTCAGGATATCAACAGAGATGAAGCAATTGCGGCTTGTATCCTGCATGATATAGGAAAAATATTTGAATACACCATTGATACCGAAAACGGAATGATTGATTACGACGAAGATTTCCGTAAAGAATGGATTACACATTCTTTATACGGGTATTCAATATGTATGACTCAAGGGTTTAAACGTGTTGCAAAAATGATAGCAGCGCACCACGGGCGTACTGACTGGGGGGCAATTGTCGATTTGAATGAAAAAGATTTGGAATCTTATGTTTATTTCATTCACCATATTGATGATTTATCAGCCAAGTACGGTAAAACAAGTGTTACAATGTTATAAGAAAGGGAGTTATGAAAGTTAGTGTAAAAGTTCCTGCTACATCAGCAAATTTAGGACCGGGATTTGATTGTTTAGGAGTCGCTCTGCCGATTTATAACACTGTAACCATTGATGAAACAGTTTTACCGGGAACAGGGGTTGAGATAAATATTCTTGCACAGGATGAAAGCTACGATGATCTTATTATTGACCATATTCCGCGAGATGAAAACAGTATCGTTTATAAAGCAGTTGAACTTTTATACAATTCGATAGGCCAGACACCTTCTGAATTGAAGATTAATATTCAGACCACAATTCCTGTAACAAGAGGTTTAGGAAGTTCTGCAGCAGTTATTGTCGGGGCATTAATGGCTGCCAATCATCTATTAGGAGAACCGGCAGACGAATCCGCAATACTTTCTATCGCAACAGAAATTGAAGGGCATCCGGATAACGTTACACCTGCAGTTGTTGGCGGACTTGTTTTATCTTCCATGGAAGATGACGGCAGTATTTTATACAGAAAAATAGAATGGCCGGATGAGTGGGCAATTATAGTATGTATTCCGGATGTTGAACTTGCAACCGAAATTTCACGTTCGGTTTTACCTGAAACAGTACCTCTGCAGGATGCCGTATATAATACAAAACGTATGGGAATGCTTATACAGGCAGTTAATACCGTTGATGAAGAACTAATGAAAGCTGCGCTTTCTGATAAGCTTCACCAGCCTTACCGTTCAAAACTTGTACCTTGGATGGACGAAATATCTGAATCTATTAAACATGATGAAGATATTTTCGGATGCGTATTAAGCGGTGCAGGGTCTGCCGTACTTGTTATTGCAAAACAATCCGCTGTTGATAAGGCGAAATCTAAAATATCGGAAGTTATGAATAACTTAAACGTTAAAGCGGAAATTAAATCTTTGAAAGTTGAAAACAACGGTGCAACAATTATAGCCGGATAAATTGCTCCGATATAAATAAATTTATTTATTTTTCTGGTATAATTAAACCAGCTAAGGAAATTATTAGGAGAAGTTATGAACGAATTATTGAAAAAAAGTGCTGCAGAGCAAAGCAAAGCACTTAGAAATAAAGAAGTTTCTGCTGTAGAATTAACAACAGCAGCGATAAACAAGATTAAAGAGATTGATGAAAAACTCGGGGCATTTAATTCATTAACCGAAGATACGGCATTAGAAACCGCAAAAAAGGTTGATGAAAAGATTGCAAAAGGGGAAGAATTACCGCTTCTGGCAGGTATTCCTTTAGCATTAAAAGATAACATGAACCTAATAGGCTCTAAGACAACTGCATCAAGCAAGATTCTTGAAAATTTTGTGTCACCTTATAATGCTACTGTTACACAAAAACTTCTTGATAACCTTGTACCGATTGTCGGTAAAACAAACCTTGATGAATTTGCAATGGGTTCATCAAACGAAAACTCTGCGTTCAAAAAAGTTCATAACCCTTGGAACCTGAATAAAGTTCCGGGCGGCTCATCAGGCGGTTCTGCAGCTGCGGTTGCAGCTTGTGAATCAACGCTTGCTCTGGGTTCTGATACTGGCGGAAGTATTCGTCTTCCTGCAAGTTTCTGCGGTGTTGTCGGGATGAAACCGACTTACGGAAAAGTTTCAAGATACGGTCTTATTGCGTTTGCATCTTCATTAGACCAAATAGGACCTTTTGCAAGAACTGTTGAAGATGCGGCAAACCTTCTGGAAGTAATTTCAGGTCATGACCCGCATGATTCAACATCATTAAATCTTCCTGTTGAACATTATTCACAATCTTTGAATAACGATATCAAAGGAATGAAAATCGGGCTTGTTAAAGAATTAATGGGCGAAGGAGTTTCACCTTGCGTTCAAAAAGCAATTGAAAACGCAGTTGAAACTTATAAAAAATTAGGTGCCGAAATCGTTGAAGTTTCATTACCTAAGATTAAATATTCAATCGGAATTTATTATATTCTGGCAACAGCGGAATGCAGTTCTAACCTTGCAAGATTTGACGGTGTAAGATACGGCTACAGAACTCCAAACCCTGAAAACCTTCTTGATTTGTACTGCAAATCACGTGCAGAAGGGTTCGGAGACGAAGTTAAGCGTAGAATCATGCTGGGTACTTATGCATTAAGTTCCGGTTACTATGATGCATATTATAAAAAAGCTCAACAAATGAGAAGATTAGTAACTGATGAATTTGTTGAAGTATTCAAAACTGTTGATGCGCTTATTGCTCCGACTTGCCCGAATACAGCATTTGATTTGGGTTCAAGAACAGAAGACCCGCTTGCAATGTACTTAACTGATATTGCAACAATTTCTTCTAACCTTGCGGGTATTCCGGCGTTAAGCGTTCCTGCAGGATTTGATTCTGACGGTATGCCTGTCGGACTGCAAATTATGGCTCCACAGTTACACGAATCAAAATTGTTTAATATTGCATACAAATTTGAACAAGCAAACGAATTCTACAAAGCACTTGCTCCTGATTTACTCGTCTGCAAAGGCTAGAGGCAGGGGGAAATGTTGTATAATAAGTGATTAAGTGACTGGGTGATTAGGTGATTAAGAAAATTAGTATCACCCTCTCCTTGAGGAGAGGGCAGGGTGAGGTGTAGCTTGTAGGTTGGGGTTTCTGCATTGTCTCCTAAAAACAGTAATCAATCAGTAGGACTAATTTAAATATTGTCTAAATTCACAAG
>CALUXY010000076.1 GCA_944324855.1 Candidatus Gastranaerophilales bacterium
CACGGCAGACAAGGTTTAGGAAACCTCCGCTCTATCCTACTGAGCTACGAGCGCATAATTGTATTCTGTTTTCATTTAAACGGCTCCGCTCGTCAACCTGCTCGTATTGCTTTCGCAACACGACACCGTTGACATCGCTCCACCTCGGAGCTTTCAGCTCCTCGGCTTGCCCATTGCTCGCCGCGAGGCACTGAGCTACGAGCGCATTTTTCGTGAATCGTGAGCCGTGAATCGTGAATAGATTCTTCGGTTAAAGCCTCAAAATGACGAAAAACATCTTTACTATTTACTTGTCACTATTCACTAATCACTAATCACTATTCACTAATAAAATTATACATCAAACTTAAACAAAAATAATAAATTTAGATTATTTACTGGATTAATCGGTGTAATTTATTTGTATGACACACTCTCAGTAAAGGCATGCCATAGCCGACATCCGGAATTCAGTAATAATAAGAAATTTTTAAATTTATAGACCATTGTATCTATATCCATTGATACCCTCAAAAAGGTTGAAAGATAGACCTTATTGATGATGAAACCATCCTCTAAAAGGTTGTAGTATGTATGGTGGAGAGAGGAAAATAGAATCTGGGGGAGAGATATTAAATTATGCGTAGAGAATTTAAAAAGAAGTCAAGAATTCTATTGATTGACGACAACTATGAACACTTAGTAGGAGTAAGGGAGTTACTAAGTTTGGAAGGAAGTTTTGATGTAGTTAATGCATCAACCAGTGCTGCAGTTGGTATCAATATGATAAAAAAATATCAGCCTGATGTTGTATTAATGGATATGAATATGCCGGAAAAAGACGGACTTCAAGCAATTCAAGAAATCAGAAATCTGGATTTACCGGTTAAAATAATTGCACTTAGTGCTTATGATGATGCAGATTTGATTTTCCGAGCTATGAAACTTGGTGCAAGAGGCTATGTACTTAAAACCATGGCATCTGCACAACTTATTTATGCTATAGAAGAAGTTCTTGCAGGAAAAATTTACCTGCCGTCAGCTTTATCTTTGAGATTCTTTGAATACTTCCAAAAATCTGTTAAGGAAGAAAATAATTCAGAAGAAAGCGGAGAAAATTTACTTTCTTACCTTACTCAAAGAGAAGAAGAAGTGTTGGATTTATTAACAAAAGGTATTACATACAAAGGTGTTTCAAGCAAATTATTTATTTCTGAAACAACAGTAAAAACTCACGTTAATAATATTTTCCAAAAATTACAGGTTAATGACAGAACACAAGCAGTTTTATATGCAATTAACCACGGTTTTATGAACAAAAGCAAAGCAAAAATTGCATCTGTCAGATAATCATCAATATTTTACAGGTACAAAATGATTAAAAATACCAATTCATTAGATGAATATTTACTAAAACAATCCGTATCAAACAATGCAACGGAAAAGGGTATTTCATCCATATTCCGTGCAATACTTGAACCTGTTTTAGAAACTCATTCTGACGGACTGGAATCGGATGTCATATTCAAAGTAACAAATCGGGATATGTTTACCGGTTTATTAACAAGACTGGAATTTTCGGATATCAATTTTGTTGATTATGGGGATGATGTTAAAGGTAGAGAACAGTTAGACGAAACAGACTTTTTACTGGTTATGACATCCGATTTTATGTCATTTTTTGCCTGGAAATTTACGGGAGGTGAGTTTTTATACACCTGTTTTACCAATTCTTCCGAAATTAATACAATTATTGATTTGTTAGACGAAAATGCGGATAAAGATTTTTCTTATTTAAAAGATAAGTATAAAACAAAAACATTATCCAAAAATCTTACAAATATATGTATTAACAAACTAACATCAATGCTTGCAAATACAACACCTGTAAACACTGATGTTATAGACAATGAAGATTTGTCAGAAAAAATCAGTACAATAACCAAAAAAGCAAGATATATTTCGCACGAAATAAAAAATCAGTTATCAATATGTGATTTATACTCGGGTATAATAAAAAAATTCTGTGAATACAATGATATCAACGAAAAAACTATAGATAACGCTGTTGAATGTATTGATAAATCGGTAAAAATAACAGGTTATACTCTGAACCAGCTTAAAACCATTAACAGTAAAGAACTAAAACTTTATAAAACAAACAAACTTATTGAAACGGCTGTTAATTTATCCGGAGCATATCTGGAAAACAGAAATATAGAACTTATTGTAAACAATGATATCGAAGATGAAATTTTTGTAGATAAAACTCTATTTATTTCAACAATAATTAATCTTGTGAAAAATGCCTGTGAAGCATTTGACGATACAGAAGAAAAAGGAAACAAAATAGAAATATCAACAAAAATAGAAAATGATTCCGTACTGATTCATGTAGAAAATAATGCAAAACCAATTACAAATCCGGAAAAAATATTTGATGAAGGTATGACGACAAAACCTACAGGCAGCGGACTGGGACTGTTTATTTGTAAAAAATACACGGAAGAACAGTGCGGACAAATAAGGTTACTAAAATCAGATGAGGACTCAACAATATTTGAACTAAGATTTTGTCTTTAATAAATGGTAGGGGGAGGGTAAATGAATTGGTTACAATTCAGTCGTACTCACCTAATAAAAAATAAAAGTAGGTTGAATATACCTACCCGACAAAAAAAAGAAAGTAAGTGATTAAAAAAGGCTATTCGCTCCTCACTAATCACTATTCACAAAAAAGAGGTAAGTATGGATTTAATAACATCAAACTCAATGCATACAATGAAACTTGGAATGGATGGTTTACTTGCAAGACAACAAGCCGTTTCATCAAACATTGCAAACGTAATGACACCGGGGTATAAAAGGCAGGAAGTAAGTTTCGAAGGTCAGCTTTATGAAATGATAGAGGATCAGAAAAACAAAGAATATGTAAAAGGATTGAACAGTATAAAATATAATCCTCAATCAATATCAGAAGTAAGTCCTCAAAGACTTACCAAAGAGGGTTACAATATTTTAACTCCGCAGCAAAAAGCATATCTTAATTCTAATTCGTTTGCCGAATTTCAGCCGCAAATATTAGAAGACAACTTTAACGGCGGCTCACCGGATGGAAACAATGTGGAATTAGAAAAAGAAATGATGGATTTATCTAAGACAGGTACACAATATACACTTCTATCAAACCTTGAAAGACGTGAATATGAAAAAGTTTCCAATGCAATAAGAGGCGGACAATAATAAGGGTAAAGCGAGGTAAAAGATGAGTTTTACAGCATTTGACATAGCAGGTTCCGGCATGACGGCACAACGTATCAAAATGGATACGATAGCCAGTAATATTGCGAATATTAACACAACCCGCAACCCTGACGGTTCAAAAGGGGTTTATATCAAAAAAGATGTTGCATTTAGAGCGGTTCTTGCAGACCAGCTTTCCAGAGGTCCGTCAAACTTTAGCAACAATGCAACGGCCGGCAGATTTAATCCTGAAACGGGTAATTATGAGATAAACACAGGTATTGCACTGAATGAGGGCAGAAAATACAAAGGAGTCGAAGTTTCGCAAATATTTGAAGCCAGAGACCCGATTAAAACAATATATGATCCGTCACATCCTGATGCGGATGAAGAAGGATATGTTGATTTGCCAAACGTTAATATAGTAGAAGAAATGGTTGGAATGGTTTCGGCATCAAAAGCTTATCAGGCAAATGCCGCATCCGCAGAAAACGTGAAAACAATGATTCAATCGGCAATGAGTATATAATAAGTGAGTGAATAGTGAGGAGTGAGGAGTGAATTGAGAATAAAAGAATGGGTTCTTCTCTTTCCACGGCTTAAGTAGAAATGGGAAGTAGGTTGGACATACCTGACCAACAAAAAAACAAGTAAGAAACTAAAAGCTCTTCACTATTCACTATTCACTAAAAAAAAGAGGTAAGTATTATGGAATATATAGGCGGAATATCAGAATTTAATTACAGTCCAATACAAGATTTTAATAAAGCATTAAAAGAAAATGATGCGTTTCAGATACAAAACAATCCTGAAAAATCTTTTGATGATATTTTGGAAAGCAGAAGAAAACCTGAAAAAAACGACATGGATAAATTCATGGATAGGTTAAATACAGCGGTATCTGATGGGATTAATTCCGTAAATAATGATGCGGTAAACGCAGAAAGAGCAGAAGAAATTCTTGCATCCGGCGGAGATATATCAGCACACGAAGTAATTATTGCTGCAGAAAAATCAAACTTGAGTTTGCAAATGGCAGTTCAAATAAGAAACCGTTTACTCAACGCTTATACAGAAATTAATTCTATGCAGATTTAATTGTGTTTTAAAAAGTTATGTAGCAGGTTGAACAGCCTAACATTATTTGTTGGGGTAGAAATTCTGTTAACTCTTCCTATTCCTATCTGTCACTGTCCTAGTTCCAACACATATTAGACTAACTGATACTTTTTTAGGAAACTAGAAAACGAAAGGAGACTAATATGG
>CALUXY010000077.1 GCA_944324855.1 Candidatus Gastranaerophilales bacterium
GAGTGTTCAAAAATATTAGAATCGCAAAATTCGGATAATTTGGATGAACTTTTTCAATTAGGCGGCTCATCAGGTGGTGCAAGACCAAAGATTTTGACATCTGTTGACAACGAGGACTGGATTATTAAGTTTCCGTCATCCTCTGATCCTAAAAATATCGGGGAAAAAGAATATAAATATTCCTTATGTGCAAAAGATTGCGGAATAAATATGACAGAAACAAGACTTTTCCCATCCAAAATTTGTTCAGGATATTTTGGGATAAAAAGGTTTGACCGCAAAAATGGTAAAAAAGTTCATATGGTATCAGTTAGCGGATTGTTAGAGACAAGTCACAGACTTCCTAATCTTGATTACAATACATTGATGAAACTTGCGCTTGAATTAACAAGAAATTATCAAGATATTGAGCAATTATTCAGGTTAATGTGCTTTAATGTGTTTGCACACAACAGAGATGATCATTCAAAGAATTTTTCTTTTCTTTTTGATGATGCAAAAAAAGAATGGCATTTATCTCCTGCGTATGATTTGACTTATAGTTTTTCATTTAATGGTGAACACGCAACAACAATCAACGGAGAAGGTAAAAATCCGACTTTAGATGATATTTTAGCTGTTGCAAAAAATATAGGGATTAAGGAAAAATTTGCCAAAAAGATTGCATCAGATATTAAAGAAAAATGTTCAAAATTATTCAATTAATTTCATCTTTTGTGTATTTAATCTTTAAACATAAGTTTCTTTATACCCACCTTGAAAGTTTAACTTTTTCCAAATCACTAATTGGTTTATTTAATTTCTTTTCTCCGAAAATTGTTTTGCCTAATTCAATAATATGTCTTACTGCTTCTCTTTCTTCGGGTTCATAATAACGATAGTTTGGTTCTTTTTTATAATTGCCATATTGAATATTCCAGGTGTCTTTTGTCTTCCTGCGAGGAGATGGAAGATAAAGTCTTGTGCCAATTGTCAAAGTATTGTTTGTTTTATCTTTTTTTATAAATTTTAGTGTATTATGAAACTGCTTGATTTCTTTTGGAGTAAGTGCTTGATAAGCCAGGTGCTTTTGATTATTTAGCTTATCAATATAATAAAAACTGTCTTGTAATAACAGGTGAGTACTTTTATCATTAGCTATTTTGCCACGAAATGATTGTAAACTGCTGCCTGCTTTAAAGTTAGTATCCATACTTTCTCCTTATATTCTCTACACACTAAAATTAATGTGTAAAAATAATATTTTTTGATACAATCTTGGCAGTTATTTACAAAACTTATAAAACTATTTAGTTTCTTCAATCCCTTTTCTTCTTAAGATACCTGCTAATTGCATATATAATTCTCTGTTTTTTGCCGAAGTATCAATATCGCTGGCTTCTTTTATATATGCAAATGCATTTTCATATTGCCCGATTGCTTGGTATATTTCAGCCATTTTTACATATAATGCGGCATTTCCAACATCAAGAGTAATTGCTTTTTTCAAACTCTCTATTGCAAAATTAATATCGTTTTTTTCAATTAACGCAAGTGCATTATAATAATATCCTTCATATTGATTTAAATCCATTTCAATCAATTCTTGGGCTGTATCAAATAAATCGTCAAAATCTTTAATATTATATTGATACTCCGCAAGCAAAACTTTTGCATAGTAATAATTAGGATAAGTCTTAATTAAATCATCAATGATTGGTTTAACTGATTCTAATTCACCTAATTTTATCATTAAATTGCACATAAAATATTTATAGTCAAAAGATTTTGGATTAATTTCAACAGCTTTTTTTATCATATCTAACGCTTGTTTGTTCATATCCAAACCGGAATAAATTTGTGCTAAAGCATAAAGTATGGTTTCATTATCAGGGTTTTCTTTATATAACTTTTCAAGCTCTGATTTTGCTGTTGCTAAATCCCCCATTTGATATTTTATCAGCATTTTTAAAACTTTGCTTTCCAATAAATCTCCATTTAAATGCGTCAGTGCATTTTTATAATCACCTTCACGATATAATGCATAACCTAATGAGTACTGGTAATTAAGGTTTGTACCATCAAGGCATATTGCTTTTACGAAATATTTTTTAGCCTCATTAAGCCACCCTTTCAGAAAATATCCCTGTCCCAGATTAAAATTGTATTCCGGATTTTGAGAATCCAGTTCAACTGCCTGCCTAAAATATTCTACAGCCTCATCCAGTTTCATTTCATCCAGTTTTGCTAAACCCATATAATTTAATATTTCTATATCTTTTAAATCTTTGTTTTCCAATTTGTTTAAAACCTCTTTTGCTTTATCTGTTTGCTTTGTCTCAAAATATATTTTACATAATAAATCCAGATGTTTAATATATCCTTGCTCTGGTTCGATATTCTCAAGAATTTTTATTGCTTCATCGTATTTTTTTAATTGATAATAAGAATTTGCGATTTCAACCGCTACATCAGGAGATTGAATAAAATCACTAAATCCAGTTGCTTCATTGAATTTATTTCGAATATTTAATATTTTAACAAATTCGTATAAATCTTCTTGGGTTTCTGTCAGAACGTATATTTTGTTTGCTACTTTTGATGCATTCTCAAAATCTTTTTGTTCAATATAAATATTTCTGGCGGTAATTAAGCTGTTTATATGTGTATCATCAATTTCTAATACCTTGTTAGTATAATGCAAAGCTCTATTGAAATTTTTTAAAATAAAGTACAAATTTCCTAATTCAGATAATATTTCAATATTATCATTTTCTTTGGCAAGCATTTTATAAAACAGTTCAATTGCTTGCTTATAATATCCTTTTCTCTTTAATTCGAAAGCTTCAATCATTAACTGTTTCATTTTCTTTTGTCTCTTCTTTTTTATGATTTAATAAATGTTTCTTTTTTGGAGGCGCTTCTTTTTTTGAATTTACGATGATTAAAACTTCATCTTTGCTTGCCATTTTTAAGTTGTTTCTGGCGATTGACTCAAGAGTTGCAACTGATGAAAAATTCTTAATATCTTTTTTTAATTCTATATTCCGAAGTTCAGCTTCTTCTTCCGTTTTGGCAATGGTTGCAATTTTTTGTCTGTATGCAACAATTTTAGAGATATTAAGAATCGCACTGAATGATATCTGTGCAAGGCATAACAGCAAAATAATAGTCAAAAACGAATAATAAAACTGGGTATGACTATTCCTTTTTGCGTTTCTCTTTTTGGTAATTGCTGCTAATTTTTTGCTTTTTGATATTTTTTTCTTCATAGTTTTAAATTAATTATATACGTATTTACTATGAATTACAACTTAAATTTGGTAGTAAACTCAACAGAAGAAGAATTACCGCCTCCGTTTTCGTAGAATGATTGAGAAAGTCCGAGTTCAAAACGCAGGCTGTCTATGTATCTTTTAAGCTGCGGAGTATAAATGAGTGATATTTGGTTTTTCTTTAACGGTGCAGCCATATAGGTTTTAAGCGTATCTCTGATAGCAAGAGATTTTGTTAATTTTATTTCAGGAGATATTCCAAACATACTCTGGTAAGCTCCGTTAATGGATTGAGAATCTGTGCTGTAGGTGCTTGTTATTGCATATTTTTTGCCGTCATATCTTGTGAACCAGCTTGTAGAATATGTCATCTGAGCACTGTCCATAGAGGCCCCGTAATATGTTCCGTATGAAAAGTTTCCCGCCTGCTCTTGTAATGTATTAAATATTGGAGAGATATAGTATTCTTCTCCTGTTAATTTAGAGGCATTGGCTAATGCGCTTCTGGAACGCATTCTGGAATCTGATATAGTTGGTGTGTAAACAGGAAGAATTGTATTTGGCGGTTTAATATTTAAAGTCGGACGTTCAATTGTTTTATCGAGATAAACGGTTCCGTCCTCGTTGAATTCAACTTCACCCTGCAAAGTCGGTTGTTCATTCGTAGTTTGCGGAATAATTTCAGGGTTTGTAAGTAAAGAATCGCTCACTTCAACATCTGCTGCTAATACAGCAGTTTGTAATAATAATGAAATTATTAAAACAAGTATCTTTTTCATATACTCATTTTAGTTCACAAAGAGCTTTTTTTCAATTAAAAGGGTAAAAAATAAAAGGCGACACCCAGATTCGAACTGGGGAATAAAAGCTTTGCAGGCTTCTGCCTTACCACTTGGCCATGTCGCCATTTCATTATTATGTTAAGTAAGATATGAACAAATGTCAAGTGATTAAGTGATTAGGTGATTATGTGATTGAGTGATTAGACAGGTGAATAGTGAGGCTTGAGGTGTGAATAGAGTTTTAAACCAGAAAACTCTGTCCTAGTTCCAACACATATTAGACTAACTGATACTTTTTTAGGAAACTAGAAAACGAAAGGAGACTAATATGG
>CALUXY010000078.1 GCA_944324855.1 Candidatus Gastranaerophilales bacterium
GCAACAACTGCCTCATCAGAAATAATAAGTTCGTGGTGCTCTTCATACTTGAACTTCAAACCTCTGATAATTTCAATTGTTTCATCAATAGAAGGTTCTTCGATGATAATTGATTGGAATCTTCTTTCAAGAGCTGAATCTTTTTCGATGTACTTTCTGTATTCATCAAGAGTAGTTGCACCGATAACTTGAATTTCACCTCTTGATAAAGCAGGTTTCAAGATATTTGCCGCATCAATTGCACCTTCTGCAGCACCCGCACCAATCAAAGTATGCATTTCGTCGATTACAAGTATAACATTTCCGGCTTGTCTGATTTCGTCCATAATCTTTTTAAGACGTTCTTCAAACTCACCTCTATACTTGGTACCTGCAATCAAAAGCCCCATATCAAGCTGGATAACTTTTTTACCTTCTAAAATATCAGGTACTTCACCGTTAACAATTCTTGTTGCAAGCCCTTCTGCAACGGCTGTTTTACCAACACCCGGTTCACCCAATAAAACAGGGTTATTTTTAGTACGTCTTGCAAGAATTTGTATAACTCTTTCAATTTCTTTCTCACGTCCTACGACAGGGTCAAGTCTCATTTCTGCAGCCGCAAGAGTTAAATCTGTACCGTATTCATCAAGGCTTGGTGTTTTAACTTTTGATACAGGAGCAGAACCTCCGCCGCCTGCTGTCGCAGTTTGTGATTTTGATTCTCCAAGCATTTTAACAACATTCGTTCTGATTTTATTCAAATCAACACCGAGGTTTTCAAGTACACGGGCAGCAACACCTTCGCCTTCTCTTATTAAACCTAATAAAAGGTGTTCTGTACCAATATAATTATGACCTAACTGTCTTGCTTCATCCCAGGATAACTCAAGAACTCGTTTTGCTCTCGGGGTGAATGGTATTTCAACAGCTACAAAACCTGAACCGCGGCCAATAATCTTTTCAACTTCAACACGTGCATCTTTAAGGTTTACTCCCATAGATTTAAGTGTTTTAGCCGCAACGCCGGTTCCTTCACCGATAAGCCCCAACAAGACTTGTTCTGTGCCGACAAAATTGTGGCCAAGTCGTCTGGCTTCTTCCTGAGCAAGCATTATTACCTTAATTGCTTTCTCTGTAAAACGTTCGAACATTTAATTCTCCTATTAAAATTTATGCATAAATAAAATTTATATATCATTATACTACCTAAAAATCCCAAAACTTTCAAGTGGGGGGAGGAGAAAATGTATTGGGTTAAAATTCTGGTTACTCGTTTAAATAAAGCAAAGCACAGGTAAATGTAAATGAAATAAATGTCTTGATATTATCAATACAGGTTAAATTTTGTTGTTATTAAAAATGTTAAAATTGTTTTTAATGTGATTTTTTATTTTTTTCAATAAAAATTGGAATTTTATATTTTGAAGCTATCATAATTAATTCATCTGGTAGTTCATCTTCACTTTTACAATCATGAACAATAATTTGCTGAGTTTTTGGATTTGCCGCTAATACTTCATTAATACTTGTTGAAGTTATGTCATTCGTTATCTTTTTCCAGATATCAGTTAATTCTTCCTTTGTATAAAGCTTTCCGTTTATTTCTGTATCTTTAATAAGAGTAGGATACTCTATAGATGCAACATAATCCGCTACTTCTTGAGGAATTCCGGTTATACTCTTAATGCCCAATTGAGGCCAATCAGAACTATTAAAATCATTAATATCTTTATTATAACCATTCATTTTCCAGTATAAATTACCGCCGCCTCTGTTCATTCTTGAGGTAGATAAAACAAGTGTATATTTACCATAGCCGTTGTCAGAATTTGTTAGTTTCCTTACGGATGTTGAAATAGCCATATAGTATGCCGGATCATCATAATTAGTTATAACATTCTTTAAAGAAGCAACATCTCTAACAGAATGTGTTTGAATAACTACATCCTCTTTTTTAATTCCAATAAAACCATATTTACTCATATCAGCACCGGCAGGGATTTCGTCTAAAGATTCCAACCTGTATTCATAAATTTGACCGTTTATATTTCGCTGATGTTTTTGATAATTTTCATATTTCACATGACATCTTGTAATTGGTAAATAATTGGCAGCCCCTTTTCCTGGCTCGAAATATTTTGTGCTGATTTCTTGTCCCGATTCAGATTTTATATCAGCCTGAGTAATTATTTTAGCAATATCTAAATCTTCTCTTAATGATATATATTTGTTTGAAGTATTTGTTTGATAAATATAGTGGTGAGCAACCATATTTACAATTCTTTCTTTTGTATCTTGTGATAAATTAAATTTATCTAATATGCTGGAAGATAATATACCCGATTTTGTAGCAATATCTTCCATATTACTTTCATTCACTTGTTTAGCCAAATCATGCATTAAGATAGAAAATTTAAGAATAGTTTTTTGATTATCAGATAAATTAGAATAATCAGGATTCTTTTCTGCATTATGTAATACTTCTAAAATATGTATATCTAATGTATTTGGGCTGCTGCCATTTTGTTTCCCAATAATTGATGTAAATTCCGGAAATCCTTGTATTAAATCATCTAAAATAGATTTTATTTCCGGATTATCACATTCAAGTTCATTTTTATGAACAAATCTTTCCGCACAATCTTTAATTTTGGCAATAATATCTTTTGAATTAATATCATAATTTTCTGTATTAAGTTTATTATAGTGAACAAATCCGTTAAAATCATTATCATTTAGGGTAATTCCTAAATCTTTTAAAACTTTATTTCTTTCAGATTCTGACAGATTTGATAATAAATCATTAATATCTTTAATAAATGTATTTCTTGAATATTTTAGCTGTAATCCGGATGCAGAGTATTCTTGAAGATAGTTATAAAAATCATCTGATTTTATAATATTTTCAGCATTATAATTATTATTGGCTACAATTGATTTTAAGAATCTATTTTGAGACTCTTTATCAACCGGAATTTCATGCCCTTTCATTGTTGTAATACTGCTAAGATTTTCTTCTAATTTATCAACATATATACCTTTTTCTATAAAATGTTTTTTCAAATCATTTGGAAGATTTTCTAATGAATTTAATATTGATTTGTTATATGAAGCTGTATTAGACTTTATTACTTCTTCATTTTTTGCACATTTAATAATATCTAATATATAGGATAAATTTGTTTCTTTTGTATCTTTTAAATAAGGTATTATATTAATTAAAGAATCCCAATCTTGGAATCTATCTAAAAGGCCAATACTACCATTGAATTTACTAATTCTAAATAAACTTTCTATTTGAGTTCTATTTAAACCATTATCAGATAATGATTTAAATAACTCTACTCCTGTTTCAAAACTAGTATTCCTCGTATGAATAAAATCAAAAAGTATATGGCGAAGATTCCATAATGTATATTGTCCATCACTACAAGTCTCAAACAATTTTGCTACAGCATTTGATAGCTCATTTGTATTAAAATTAGGGTTTCTTTTTTTTATGTCAAGAATTGTTTTTGAAAAATCATATAAATCATTATTTTCTTTTAAGTTTATATCAGGATTTTTTTCTAATATTTGATTTAGAAAATACTTTACTTCCTGCTTTGCTTCAGGGGTTGCTTTTTTTAAACTAACAGATAGCTTATTTTTTATATAGGTTTCAATTTTTAAAGAGTTTTTTAACTTACCGAAACCAATTACATTACTTATCCTTTTTAGCAGCGGTACAGGAACCCCGGCATAAAGATTTCCTGCATTGCTGCCATCTGAGTTATCAACAATCTGTCTGTCTTTTAGTTTTCCGAATTTTTCAAAGATATCTTTATCGGTAACATTTTCAGCAGCATCTAACAATTTTCCGTCTTGACCATATTTCAAAACGGAATACTTAAAATCAACTCCGCTTGCAGAAGATTTACGTTCTGCAGATGATACTATCTTGATTATTTTATTGCCGTCGTTATCCGTATAAGTTTCATAAGAAACTTTATTTGAGTTTAAATCAGCTGTAAAGTCTGCAAAACTTTCTACATTAACATCTCCATCAGATTGCGATTTCCCTGCCCCAGCCGGATTTTCAGTCGTGGCACCCGGAGTTTTAACCTTTTCATTTACCCCTGCGCCTCCTTCTTGTAAGACCGTGGTCGAGCCGTCTTGATTAACTTCAATAATCGTCCCGTCCGGCATTTGTTT
>CALUXY010000079.1 GCA_944324855.1 Candidatus Gastranaerophilales bacterium
AGAATATCTGATATATTATCGCTTGATGTTGGGGATGTAAAAGGCAGAGATTATATTGAAATTAGAGAGAAAAAGACGAATAAGTATAAGAAATTCCCGCTTAATAGGTTTTTGAAGGAGGAGATTGATTTATTTGTAGAAGGTTTGCCGGGGGAACAACCGCTATTTTATACACAAAAACATTGCAGGCTTGATAGAGCACAGGCATATAGAATTTTGAATAAGGCAGCACAAGCTGTTGGGGTAAAGGAAAGAATCGGAACACATACGCTGAGAAAGACATTCGGGTATCATCATTATAAAAAATATAATGATATAGTACTCCTGCAAAAAATCTTTAACCATTCCTCGCCATCAGTAACGCTTCGCTACATCGGCATCGAACAAGATACAATCGATGAAAGCTATATGAATTTTTATTTATGAAAAATACTTTACAAAATTGTAGCGTAAAGAATGTTCTTGAGTTTGCTTGTAGATTTATATTAAAACAGCAATTTTTATGCTAGTATAAATTTAGTGCAGGGGTTCTTATATGAGCAATTTTGATTTCTTAAAAAATGAATATCCTGAATTGGCTAAATTAGCACAATTAGCTGAAAATTATTATGCATTTGACCCTGCTAGTTCAATCGGTAAACTTAGAACCTTTTGTGAATTTGTTGTAAAAGATATTTATACGCAACAAACAACAATACCACTGGGAATTAGTTTTAAAGATTTGATATCTGAGTGTAGAAATGAAGAATTTATTCCTGAAAAAATATTAAACCTAATTGATATAATAAGAATAAAAGGGAATCTGGCAATTCATGAACAAAAAGGTTCTAAAGAAGAAGCTTTGCAGGCATTAAAAGATGTTTATTTTATTGCTTATTGGTACTATATTTTAAAAACAGATAAAAAGCCCGATTTTATTCCATTTAAAGAACCTGTAAATACAGATAAGAAAATTATAGACGAGCAAAAACAATTAATAGAAAAATTACAAAAACAACTTGAAGCTCAACAACAAAAGCAGCAGATAACTTCAGAGAAACTTATTAAGTTTAAGAAACGTTCTGCTGATATTTCAAATAATAAACAGTTTAATTTTACGGAAAAACAGACAAGACAAAAACTTATAGACTTAAAATTAAATAAACAAGGCTGGGAGATTGTTGATTTTAAAGATGATTTAAATCTTATGAATCTTAATAATGTTGCAGTAAGAGAACTTCCAACAAAAGAGGGTTTTGCAGATTACGCATTATTCGTAAAAGGGCAATTGTTGGGTATTATCGAAGCAAAGAAAATTTCTGTAGGTTCAAAAAATGTTATTGAACAAGCAAAGAGATATTCAAAAGACGTAATTCAAGGTTCAGGAATCTGGAGAGAATATAAAGTTCCATTTCTTTACGCTACAAATGGTGAAACAATTCACTTCTTAGATATTCGTAATGAAACTAATATACAAAGAGAATTATTAGAATTTCATAATGCGGTTGCCTTAGATGAAAAATTTCAACAAGAAAAAATTAATTTTAAAACTTGGTTAGATAAAAATCCAATAGAAAACTATTATAATTCAGATAAACAACTCTATCCATTCCAACAAAAAGCGATAAGTGCAGTTGAAAATGCTATTTTAGACAAAAAAAGAGAAATGATGTTGGCAATGGCAACCGGTACAGGTAAAACGTTTACAATACTCTCATTAATTTACCGCTTGTTGGAAGCCAAGGTTATAAAAAGAGTTCTATTTTTAGTAGATAGAAAAGCTTTAGCAGCTCAAGCAGTTACAGCGTTTTCAAGTTTTAGTACTCCACACGGTTCTAAATTTGATAAAGAATATGAAGTATATAGTCAAAAATTCCAAAAAGAAGATTTTGATGATGGTACTACATTTAATCCTAATGTATTGCCAAATGAATATTTAACAAATCCTCAGCCAAATCATTCGTTTGTATATGTTTCTACAATCCAAAGAATGACTATAAACTTGCAGGGTAAATATTCTAATATAAGTGAAGATGATATGAACGAGGAATATGAAATTGATGCAGAAAAATTAAATATTCCGATTCATGCCTTTGATTTGATAGTTGTTGATGAATGTCATAGAGGTTATACATCTAAAGAGTCAAATATATGGAGAGACACAATAAAACACTTTGATGGAATAAAGATTGGTCTTACTGCGACACCTGCACAACATACAGTTGCATATTTTAATGAGCCAATATTTAAATATTCTGTTGAAGAAGCTGTTGATGACGGCTTTTTGGTAGATTATGATGATCCGATAATAATAAATTCAGGTGTAAAAATTAATGGTGTTTTCTTAAAAGAAGGAGAGCAAATAGAGCTTGTTGATGTCAAGACAGGAAAATCCAGAATTGACTATTTAGAAGATGAAAGAAATTTTGATGCAACAGATGTTGAAAAGAAAATTACTGTCCCTGATTGTAATGTTAAAGTAATAAGAGAATTAAAGAAGTATATAGAAGAGCATGTAGAAAAAACTGGGCGTTTTCCTAAAACTTTAATATTTGCTTCAAATGACTTACCAAACAGATCACATGCTGATGAAATTGTAGAGATATGTAAAAAGGAATTTAATCAAGGTGATGATTTTGTATGCAAGATAACAGGCAGTCCTACGGTAGATAGACCATTGCAAAAAATAAAAACATTTAGAAATCGCCCGGAACCTAAAATTGTAGTTACTGTTGATATGTTATCAACAGGTGTAGATGTTCCGTCAATAGAATTTATTGTATTTTTACGTCCTGTAAAATCTCGTATATTATGGGAACAAATGTTAGGTAGAGGAACAAGACTTTGTAACGATATTAACAAAGACCATTTTACTATTGTTGATTGTTTTAATGGAACATTAATAGATTATTTTAAAAATGTTTCAGGCTTTGACTATAAAATGCAAAAAGAAACAGTTCCAATCTCTGAAGTCATTGAGAAAATCTATAACGGGGAAGATAAAGACTATAATATAAAAGTTTTAACAAGAAGACTAAGACGTATTCAGAAAAACATGTCAGGTAAAGCATATGAATTATTTTCAAAATTTATCGAAAAAGGGAATATTGGTAAATTTGCAGATGAATTAAAAAATAATATCGAAAATGGCTTTATAGATACAATGAATATTTTACGAAATGAAGAATTCCAAAATTTATTGGTTAACTACCCAAGAAATGATAAGTCATTCATAAGAGCAGTGGATTATGTAGACGAGGTAACATCAGGTAGAGTTAATCGTTATGATGGAACCTTTACAACAACTAAAGATTACTTGAATGAATTTTGTGAGTTTGTGAAAAACAATAAAGAGCAAGTAGAAGCAATCAAATTATTATTTGATTCTCCAAAAGATTGGAATACAAGTGCTTTAAAAGAGATTAACGATCTTTTAAAGCAAAATGATTTTAAAGTAGAAACATTACAAAAAATCTATGGTTCTGTTTATCATAAATCCTTGGTTGACATTATTTCTATGATTAAACACGCTGTGAAAGAAGATGAGGAATTACTAACATCAGAGGAAAGAGTAACAAGAGCCATAAATAAACTAAAAGAGGAAATTAACTTTTCTCCGGATCAAGAAAAATGGTTGGAACTTATTAAAAATCATTTAATAGAGAATTTAACCATAGATAAAGATGATTTTGAATTATTGCCTGTCTTTACAAGGAAAGGTGGAATATCAGTTGCAA
>CALUXY010000080.1 GCA_944324855.1 Candidatus Gastranaerophilales bacterium
CAGAGAAACAATAAAAACTATTAAGAACCAATAAGGATGGTAAGAATGAATAATAAAAAGCAAAAACTGGAATTAACTTGGATAGGAAAAGATAGGGAAATGAATCTTGAGCCGAGAATTTTGGTTGAAGTTCCTGAAAAAAATTACGGTGATACAAACACTGAAAATATGCTTATCCATGGTGACAACCTGCTTGCTCTCAAAGCCCTTGAACAAGACTATTCCGGTAAAATTAAATGCATTTATATAGATCCTCCTTATAATACCGGTTCAGTTTTTGAACATTATGATGATAATATTGAGCATTCCACTTGGCTATCACTAATGAAAGCAAGGCTGGAAATTTTAAAAAATCTTTTATCTGACGAGGGATGCATTTTTGTACAAATTGATGACAATGAACAAGCATATCTGAAAATTTTAATGGATGAAATCTTTGGAAGACATAATTTTGTAAATTGTATTGCAGTTAAAATGTCTGAAGCATCTGGTGTCAAAATGGCACATGCAGACAAACGTCTTCCAAAATTAAAAGAATATATTTTGTTATTCAAAAAAAATACTATGCCAATTTTAAAACCAGATTTAGTGCCGCTTGAAAAGTGGAATGACGAATATAAGCACATATTAGTAAATATTTCTGATGAAGAAATTTTTAAATTAAAAAATCTATTAAAAAAAGAATGTGCATCGCAAGAAGATGTTTTAATATGTGAAAGCATTTTAAAAGTTGCAAAAATAGAATCTTTTACAAGTTTCTTTGAAAGGAATAAAATATCTAAAAATGAACAAAATGACTGGAAATTTAAAAATGCATATCGAATAATACAGGCTGTTGGCTCTAGTAGTGTATGCCGTCTAGCCAAATCACAATGTCGGAAAAATCAAGAAGTTGCAGCTGTTTTATCTAGTACAGGCTTAATTTATTTATATAAAGAAAATTTTGATAGAGATTCTAAGCAGCCAAGAGTACAAATAATATTTGCCGATGAGAATTTATTGCAAAATCCGGGTGATTTTTGGACTGATATAAAGACAACGGGAGCAGTAGCACAAGAAGGAGGAGTCCTTTTTGAAAATAGTAAAAAACCTGAATTGTTAATGAAAAAAATAATTACTTCTGTCACAGAAGAAGGAGACTTGGTTCTTGATTCCTTCCTGGGGTCGGGTACAACGGCAGCTGTTGCACATAAAATGGGTAGAAAGTGGATAGGTATAGAATTAGGAGACCATTGTTATACACATTGTGAACCAAGGTTGCAAAGAGTTGTTGACGGGACAGATCAGGGAGGAATTTCTAAAGCGGTAAATTGGCAGGGCGGCGGTGGCTATAAATTTTATGAACTTGCTCCGTCATTACTCAAAAAAGATGAATTCGGAGAATGGATAATCGAACCTAAATATGATGCAGAAATGCTTGCGGAAGCAATGGCTAAAAACGAGGGTTATAAATATTCTCCTGACGGTAATAACCCATACAAACAAGGGTATTCAACAGAAAAAGATTTTATCTTTACAACAACACAATTTATAACAGCTGAATTATTAAATAAAATTCAACACGAATTAAAAGATGATGAAAGTCTTTTAATATGCACAACTCACTATGAAGAAAACTGTATTGATAAATTTTCTAATATAACAGTTAAGAAAATACCGCAATCACTCCTAAAACGCTGCGAATTCGGAAAACTTGAATATAACTTAAATGTAACAGAAGAAGAACCTCGAGATACCGAAGATAATGATATGGAGGAGGATGAATAGATGAATAATTTATATGAACAATATGAAAACCATCCTTTATTTCAAACGCTAGCTAATAAAATAGATTTCATAAATAATGCATTAAAGGATGATTCATATAATGAACAACAAAAAGAGTCCTTGTTGGCATATCAGCAATTATTAATTATAATTCAAACAAATTTGTCTTCAAGGGCGTTGCCTATGGTAAGTCAATCTGTTTTGGATAATTTAAACACTTCAATTTCAAATTTGTCAACGGGTATTTTACTTAATATAAATGGTTACCCAAGCCAATATCATAATGTGATGGATTGGTATAAGAGAATCCCAACTATAGAAAAGAAAAGTGAAATCAAAGAAAGTTTTAATTCTTTAATTCAAGGCTTTTTAATAAAGCAAGATAAGATTGAAAAAAAAGTAAATTTAGAAGTTACTAATTTTCAAACCAGGCAAGAAGAACAATTTGCAAATTGGGAAGCCCAAAAAAAAGATATGCAAGAAGAAATAGATTCTTTGCGAATACAAAATAATAATTTAAAAACTCAAGTTGAGAATTTTGAAAAAGAAATACAAGATCAGCAAAAGAAATTGAATAACTTAATTGAAATTTTTCAAACAACTTTCGATGAAAATTCTGCTGATTTTGAAGAAAGATTTAACAGTAAAGAAAATGAATATAATAGTAAGATAGATGCTTTACTAGCGGAACAAAAAAATACAGCGGATAATGTCCTTTCTCATCTTGAGCAAAGAAGAGATGAAATTGAAAAATTATGGGGCATTATAGGTCAAGCAGCAATTTCAGGAAATTCCCAAAATTATGCAAATAAAGCAAAATTAACAGCAGATGTAATGATGTATGTTACACTCGGAATAATGTTAATTGTCGTTTTTGTACTTTCTGTCACAACAGTTATTGACTTAATTCAAGGTAAATTTAATTATCTTCATTTTATGTATAAAATTTTAGGCTCAACAATCTTTTTAGTTCCTGCATTTTACTGTTCAAATATATCTAAACGGCATAGAGATAGAGAATTTCAATTAAGAGATTTTGAAGTTAAAACAGCAGCTTTAGAACCCTTTATGGAAAATATGATTTTGGAAAATACAAGTTGTGATGAAAAAGAGATTAATAAAGACAAAGTTAAACTTGAATTAACAAAAGTTTTCTTTGACAAACAATTCTCTAATACAAATACTTCAAACGATTGTATATTAATACCAAAAGAAATTGCTAAAATACTTAACACATTTGCAAAAAAATGTAACTTAAATATTAATCTTGGAGATGTAAATGAACAAAACAGCAAATGAAATAAGATGTAGACTAAGTTTAAGACCACCACAGGCAGAAAGCTTGGAAATACTTTCTGAAATTGCGAATACCTTGGAACTTAAAAAAGATATTGACATTAAAGAAGCAAAAGCAAAAATTAAAGAACTCGGCAAA
>CALUXY010000081.1 GCA_944324855.1 Candidatus Gastranaerophilales bacterium
TATGTAACATAATAACAAAAATGTTACATGTTATTAGAAAAAATTAGGAACAGGAAAAAGGGAACGTCGTAACAATGGGAATGGCAGCATCACAAGTTAGATTCTTATCATTGCAAAGCCGCAAGAACACAATCGGCTTGAACTTGATGACGCTTTCAAACAGAAAGCTCGCCTTGTCCCGCGACATGAATAGAGTAGCCGCAGAATACAACGATGCAATGAACCAAAAAATATTGAAATGGTCAGGTGATTCAGGTATAACTTATCAAGGTTTAAACTACAATTTATTAATGAAACCAAATGAAAATAACGCAACCCTGCCTTATATCATAACCGATGCCCAAGGCAGAGTTGTTGTGGATGATACAAATATTGAGTTAGACGGTGTAGATACAGGAGTATCTTACCGTGATTTAGCTATGATGATTTCTGCATATTCAGGTTATAGTGAAGACGATCAAAAAACTCACTATATGAATTATGCAAACGATCAAACAAACGGATATGTTGATAACTTAACAGGTGCAGATACAGGTGTTACTGAAGATGCGATTAGGAATATTGGTGATAATTCAGGAACGGCAGGTGTTGCAGATGCCAATAAAGCAACTGCCGGTGCAGCAAATGAAAACGGATATGAAATAGTTTCAACAGCAAATCAATTGGCAAGTAACTCATTACGTTATGATTTGATGGAAAAACTTGGTTTGATTGATAGAACTGAGATTGATCAAATTGAAGATTTAGAAATTGAATTATATGGTCCATCTAAGAATCCTAATGCAGATAAATTCCCAATCGGCACATTAATGGGGAATTATTATCTTGCTTGTGCAAATTTAGAAGCTTACAAAAATTTCTTGGAAGATGGAGATTTTAAATTTGCAATAGGAACAACTGCGCCGAATGCAGGAACGGAAGATACAAAAAATTCTATAACAGATACAAACAATCCTGCATTTGAGGCAGACAAAATTACAAATTCAAATGATGGAACTGGACAAATATACTATGTTAACAATTATAGGCCACAAGGTACCGATATTTATTTTAATGCTCAATCAAGTTATATTAATAAGGTTGATCTTACACAAAAATATGTTGAAGGTCAAAAAGATCCTGTTGCTATAACTACTGAAAATGGGACAATATTTACAAATGAAAATTCATCATTCAAATACACAATAAGTAATGGAAATATACAATATGATTTTGCGACAAATTCTTTATTAGATTTAATGGGGAATACCAATTTGGATAAAGAAGCCTGCACAACTAGTTCATATGGTAGTGCTGTTAACATTAAAGATGTTAAATGGAGTGAAGCAATTAATAAAAATTATACATTAAAAATTTGTTATGAAGTTAACGATACTGAATGTGAAGATAGCAAAATGAGAAATGCGGTAACAGATCTTGTTAACAGTATGGGAAATGCTATATCTGGAATTACTGCTGTTGTAATAGATAGTACTGCATTAGAGAAAGCTAAAAAAAGTACAGTTGCATTTTGTATGGGAGATATAACTAACAACGGTAATCATAATCGTCATGCAATTAAGGCAATAAAAAGACCTAATAAAACACAAGACGAATCAATATCTGATTCTAAAAATACAAACTTAGTTGCAGAAGTTTATAAAACCTGGGCTTTTACAAGAGCCGGACATACAGCAAGTATCAGTATTCGTAACGTTTATAATACTCTTATGACATTTTATGATTATTATAAACATGTCCCAACAGCAGAAGCAATTACTGATGGTTCAGGAATTACTTTTTCAACTGGCACAACTGCCGGTCCTACAGATGAAGCTGATAGTTTTGCTACTTCCGAAGAATTAGGTGAAATGACTCCAGGTGCTGATGCAACATTTACTGATTCTAGCGGACAATCATATATAAGAAAAAAATATACAATTGAAGATACAGATGAAGAAGGTAATTGGTACAAAAGTACAGTTTATCAATATTTTAAAGACAATGGCAGTGGTGCAACTGGAGAGTTGGTTCAAGAAGACCGTATAACCGAGGTAAGATTAGCTGGTGAATCTACAACAGAAAAATCTATTGATAGAATTACTAAACAAAATGATGGAACACTAAAATATTATTCTGGTACTAATTTTGATGAGAACACAATTGGTAAAACTATCGGTGGAGGTTCAACTTGGGTTGAAACATCTGCCAGTGGTGCCAGTGGCGGTGTTTCAAACCATGTTCTTGATTTAATATATACAGATGAATTCGGAAAAGAAGTTCATTTAAAACTTGCAAATTCAGTAGCAGACAGTGTTTATGCGACAACAGTATCCGGTATGCCTAACGAAGAAGAAGCTAAAGAAAATATAAAAAAACTGCAAGCCGCAGTTGATGAAGCAGCAAAAGCAAAAGATGATGCAAAATCACAATTAGATAAATTATTCGCTGAAAAAGAATCCAAAATCATGGATTATTTCGACTCTGTATTCAAAATGATTGCAGAAAACGGCTGGGTTTATGACGAAAACGTTAACTCAGATGACAAAGAAGAAAGCAAAAACTACCTCAATGCAATGCTTCAAAACAACATGTATTTCGTAACAGAAGTTGATACATTAGACGGTACTGACTTCAACTATGCAACAAAACTTGCGACTAACGTAAGCAAAATCTTTGAAGTATATGACGAAGATGCACAAAACCAAGCATTATCAAAATACGAAGCAGAAAAAGCAGAAATCAATTCTAAGGAAAAACAAGTTGATATCAGAATGAATAAACTTGAAACCGAACAGGATGCAATAAAAACTGAACTCGATTCCCTGAAGAAAATCATAGATGACAATGTCCAAGCCACATTCAAGATATTTACCTGATTGGTGAGTAGTGAGGCGTGAGGAGTGAGGAGTGAGGAGACGTTTTCCTGTCATTACAGACGAAGTGAAGTAATCTTTTGGACAAGCGGGGGTAAATGTTTTTTCGTCATTCTGAGCGTATGCGAAGAATCTCTTTAAACAAGTGATTAAGAAAATTCCGTTGCGTTCAACAATGCGGTCCTTCACATCCGTTCAGGACGACTGTAAATCTACTCACTTTTCACTGTTCACTAATCACTAAAAAAA
>CALUXY010000082.1 GCA_944324855.1 Candidatus Gastranaerophilales bacterium
AAAATGCTTGAGGGCAAGAGCCGCGATAAATGGCATTTAGAAGCCTTAAAGAAATTAGGTAAGCAAGATGTAATATTTTTAGATCCTGATAATGGACTTGAAGTAAAAAGCACAAATCCTTATTCAAAAAACGGTAACAAATACACAACGTATAAAGAAGCGGCAGATTATTATATACAGGGGGCAACGGTAATTATTTATAATCATAGAGATCGAAAGCCTGAAAATGAATATTTAAAAAGATTTTACCGATTTAAAGATATGGAAGAAACAAAAAATGCAAAAATATTTTATTTAAGGGCTTCAAGGTATTCTGTGAGAGATTATTTGTTTTTGGTTCAAGAAAGGCATTTTTCTGACTTAGAAAGGGCTGTTGATAATTTCTTAGCTACGGAATGGTGTCGTTACCTCAAAAAGTATCTTCTTTGACTTCAAAGACATTTTTTCTTTAATCTTGAATACAGATTGTCCATTGTAATTGCGGCTTGAGTTTCTTTGCTCTGGATTGCATGAGAGTAAGTATTTAATGTTACGGTTTTATCCGCATGCCCTAGCCTTTTACTCAATGTTACGGCATCTACTCCGTTTGCGATAAGTAAACTGGCGTTTGTATGGCGGAGTTCATGAAAAGTAATCTTTGGCAAATTATGACGTTTTAAAAAGTTCATAAACCATTTGTAAGGTCTTGTCGGGTGTAAATCCTGTCCGTCATCGTGCTTAAATAAATATTCTCCGTTTTCCCAAGCCGAGCCGAGTTTTAATTTATCTTCTGCTTGCTTTTGTTTGTACTGTTTCAGCATTGTAATCATTTGAGAAGATAGTGTAACTGTTCGGATTCCGTTCGCGGTCTTAGGTTGTCTTTCATTTACTCCAAATGTGCTTACATATTGCCGCTGTTTGTTTATTGTCAAAACACCAGTTTCAAAATTCACATCTTCCCATTTTAATCCGCACAATTCACCAGAACGCAAACCGACATCTATTGCAAGATAGATTATTGTTTTATATGTCATTGGCTCATTTTCAAGTTCTTTGAAAAGTTTTGCGATTTGTTCGTCATCGTAATATTTTACCTGTTTTTTAGAAATCTTCCCTAAATCAACCTTTTTAGCGGGATTATGGCTAATCAAATTCCATCTTTCCGCAAGGGTAAATATAGAACTAATGTCCGTGTGGTGGTGCTTAATCGTTTTATCAGATAATGGGCTGTCATTTGTTCTTTTGAACATCTTTTTGAAATCCAAATCAAAGACCTTGCAAATTTTTTGAGCGGTTTTGAAATTTGTTTTCTCACCGTTTTTTAACCGTAGACAAGTTTTGTTCGTAATCCCTGTTATCTGTACAAGTTCTATGGTCTTATATTTAGACAAAAACTCCGACATATTTTTTGTCGGAGTATAAAAATCTTCAAGTCTTGAACCGTTATTTCTTAATTTGTTATAAAATTCTTCTAAGTGATATGTTTGAATTTTGCTTAATTTATGATGCCCCAATTCCGGAATAATTCTATCTTTTAATCTTGCCAAACAGGGTTTCAATGATGCCGGTGCGTACTTTATTTTTGCATGTTTTTCAATCCATATTTCTGTAAACTCTGCGAAAGTTATTTTTTCACCGTCAAGATAATTTTTGTTCAGAACCTCATTTTCAAAAAGTATTTTTTGCCGCTGAAGTTCATTTTGTTTTTGTCTTTCGGTTAGATTGGGCGGAAGTTTAATTGTCTTAGATTTTCTAATTTTTTTATCGCTAACATCATAACCGCAAGAAACAATGACTCTATACGATCCGTCTTTTCGCTTTTCAATGCTTGCCATTATTGTTTTTCCTTTCCAGCCTTACGAGAACCTCTTTTTCTAGTTTTTGGTTTTAGACTAGCTTTATGTTCAACAAGTTCACGGTATTTTATAATGTCTTTTTGTACCTTACTATAGAATAATTCTTGTAAATCGGTATCACTAATTGAAAATGTGGTCATCTCATCCTTACATAAAGCTTTTACAAAAGTTAGACTTTTGATTTCATTAGAAGTTAAATTTTCAATAAAACCAAAATCTCCATAAACATATTTATAAAGATTGTTTAATAAATTCGTATCAAACATGTTTTCAATCAAGCTATTAATCATTTTTAGATGGAACTCAAAAGGTAGATTTTTCTTATTTAGACTTACAACTTCTCTTAATCTATTTATTGCTTTTGGACTTAGACCTAATTGTTCTAAAATTTTTTGGTCTATTTTTGTTGTTGCTATATCTCTACCCAATAAATAATCAACTGTTGTATCAAAATAAAGTGCTAATTTTTCCAAATGCTCTCTCTTAGGCATACGAAGACCATTTTGATAATAACTTAATGATGTTTTTGAAATACCTGTTTTTTGAGCAATAACATCTAGATTTTTATCGGCTTTATTTATCAACTCTGATAAATTGTCTTGAAAAACATTGGTATTTGCATTATTTATTTTATTCATTGTTGTCTCCTTTTTGTGAATAGAACTTCTTTTTTTATGCTGTTGTTTCGTTTTGTTGAATTTTTCAGAAA
Source organism: Candidatus Gastranaerophilales bacterium (assembly GCA_944324855.1). Taxonomy (GTDB): domain Bacteria; phylum Cyanobacteriota; class Vampirovibrionia; order Gastranaerophilales; family Gastranaerophilaceae; genus UMGS1585. The sequence goes on from CALUXY010000082.1 coordinate 2,545, forward strand.
TTTTAAATTCTTGTGTTATAACATACACAAATGTGAATATAAAATTTTTCTATTCACATTAAAACACAGGGGAATTTTCTCTGTCAAGTATATAATTGGCAACTATTGAAAGGAGATAAAATTATGCCAAAAGACAAAAGCGTAGAACAGGTTACACCAAAACAAATGTTTACAATTCAAGAAGCGGTTAAACATTTTGGCATTTCGGAGTATTCAATCCGAATGGGAATCAGACAAGGAATTTATCCGGCGATCAAAATCGGTGGCAAGCGGGGGAAATACCTTATTGATGCAGAATTGTTTGAATCAACTTT
>CALUXY010000083.1 GCA_944324855.1 Candidatus Gastranaerophilales bacterium
CAGCACATCTTGAATGTCAATAAGCTTCAGGATAGATTTTCTCCGTCAATCAGAACGGAACTTTTGACAAAAGATGACCCGGAAAAATTCAGCAAGATAAAGGGCAGTATTGAATTAGGCTCTTTAATAGGTTCTGTTCTCGGGCTAGCAATACTGGCGCCGCAGGTAAGCCATGCATTTATCCATCCTGCGCTCAGATTCCTCGGGCTTGAAAAACCGAAAGAAAGGCAAAATCATAGCTAAAAGTACCGGATTATTGTTTCTGTATTATTCATAAGATATGGTGCGAGAAGGGAAATCTTCTTTATCTACAGTAACAACTCTGCCTTGTTCATCATAGTGATACGTGATTTTTGGCTGAGCGTTTTGGCTCATATTAATTCCGGTTATATTGATAATCTGTCCTTCAGAGTTATACTCTGTTGTTTTTTCTTGCTTCGCTGTTTCGTCCATTGGATGATGAACTATTTGAGTTTTTGTTTTGAGATTGCCATTTTCATCATATTCATATTTATATTCATTATTATATGAGTATAAGGATGTTGTTGCATCATAAGAAATTAACCTGCCATTATCATCGTATTGATAATTATTATAGGTCTCCATCTGCACATACTTATTGTTATTTGGATCTATTCGAGAATCTATTGTTTCCTGGTCTCTATATTTAATTTTTTTCAACTCAGTTAAAGTGGGCTCGCCGGTCTCTGTTGCGAAATCATAAGGGGTTATATTCCTGCCGGAGATGATTTTCCCTTCATCATCAAATGTAAATTGAGTATACGATGAAGGACCATCCTCAACTCCCTGCATATAAGTTGGAATACTTACAGTTTTCCCTTTATATAAGGCTCCAAGTTTATCAATTACATAGTCGAATGGTTTACCAATAAGATTATTTTCACGTAAAAATTCTTCCGAAACATCAAATGGGGTAGATTTATCTTTTGAAATATCTTCCGGATCTAAAATCTCATTATTATTTACATCACCGAAAAAGGTAACCTCTTCTCCCTGAGAACTGTTTGCTGGAGTAGTCTGGCGTTTATCGTTTGTCTGTATAGGTTCAGTGGAGTCTTGTCCAAGATTAGTCTGATTGATGTTATTTTCTTCCACTTCAAAATTTGTTCCAAGATGATTGTTGACAATATTTAAAATGTTACCCCAGGTATCTTTTAAAGATATTTTTACTGTTTGACCCGGTTGAACAACAAAGTTTTGGCTTGTTTTCCCGTCAAGGTTTGAACCGCCGGCATATAATTTTTCATCGGTTTGCTTTTGTTTTTCAATTTCCTTAAATATTGAATTCCAGGTCGTTTTATCAATTTTTTTAGCCTGGTCGGCACTTAACCCTAATTCTTGAACAATACCTTGCGATATGCCTTGTCCACTCTGAATAGTAAATACGCCATCAGTTTTCATACCATTTCTCCGGTTTTAGAATATACATTATTAATCTAATTCTCTCGTGTTTTAAAAAATCATTTATATATTAATAAAGTATTTATATTCAAAAAGATTGCAGACTCCTATCCTATCCTATCCTATCCTATCCTATCCTATGGGGCATTATATCTGAGTTTTAGGCTTTTAAAATCCATTTTTACATTTCGTAATATTCTAATATATTGCAGTGTCCTATAGTAATAATTCTATAAAAACATCTTATATGAACTGAACCGTATAAAACAAGGTAACTAAAACCCGGTTTTAGTGTTCAGTCCATATTTACCGATATTTTTTATTTTATTTGTTTTTAACCTTTACACCAAGTTTTTCTAGTATATCTGTTAACTCTTCAGTAAACTTGTTAAGTTCTGAGATATTCAAATGCTTTTTAAATGTTTTTTCAATACTAGTGGAGTTTTTTGTATTAGTATTTATTTTATTTAAGGTTTCAATTGTATCGTTTAATAAGTCAAAAGATTTTATTGCATGTGCCATTATTGTTAAGTTGTTTAAAAACCCTTCTCTGCCTTGTTGTTTGATTATAGTATTTATATCCTTTTTATAGATGATTCCGGTATTTAGTTTATGCGGATTAGAAGTTAATATAATTTTGTCACCTGTATCTTTTAACGTATAAGATTTTCCCTTTAAATCTTTAGTTGCTTTATGGAAATCTTTTGCGATTCCTTTGAAAAATTCCAAATCCTTTTTGCCGATATTTTGTAAATATAATCTTGATTGAAAACTGGTTTGATTATTGTTAATTGAACTATTTAACTGCATATTGCCTCCTTAATTAGAATTTTAAAAATAAGATACACAGAGGTAACAGTTCTGAATTTTAAAGTTTGCCTTTCAAGAGTAAAAAAATTAACAATACTTAACGTATTCTGGTACAGGAAAGCAAGTAACTCACAGATTATTTAACTTATCAATCGACCTTTTTACAATATATTCAGCCTTAAGCTTCTTATTTTTGCGCTCTTTTTTCGGAAGTTCAACAGGTGGAACTATCCCCCAGTTTGAATTTATCGGCTGGAATTTGTCATGTTCGGGATTCGATATATATGCACACAATGCGCCCAGCATGGTTTCTTGCGGCAAAATGAGCAGCGGCTCATTATTAATAAATCTTGCCATATTTATCCCTGCGAGAAGTCCTGAGGCAATTGATTCCGTATAGCCTTCCGTGCCCGTAATCTGCCCCGCAAAAAAGAGGTTCTCTCTCTTCCGTGTTTGCAAAGACGGGTTCAAAAGTTTCGGGGAATTTATGAACGTATTTCTGTGCATAACGCCGTAGCGGACAATATTTACATTCTCCAGCCCCGGAA
>CALUXY010000084.1 GCA_944324855.1 Candidatus Gastranaerophilales bacterium
ATGATTTACCTCTATTTATAGATCCTTTTTTAATTTTTGCAAGCGAAAAACAAGAATATAAAGAATTGCATAAAAAAATAATTAGATACTTAAATTTTTTATACAATGAATCGAAAAATGTTAGTATTGATTCAGGACGATTTAAACATTGGTTTGTTTTTTCAGAGATAAAACAAAATTGGTTTGGATACTCTGAAGGAAACAACTATGGCAAATCTGGTGCTTTAAAAATGGGTAGAGCATTAAGAAAAAATCTTGAAGTACTATTTAATAATTATGATATTGATGAGTTAAAAAATGTTGTTCATTTATCAGAATTAAACATCATAGAAAAAGGTATTGGAAAAGATAACATTAGTGATTTTACAGTTCAAATGATATTAGAATATCTTTTAGAATATACACAAACATTTACTCTAAAATACATTCTAAAAGAACAACAAATAAAGAAAAATGTTGCAAAAGTTTATTTTGATTATAATTTAAAGCGATGGTTACCCAAAGAATATATATTACCAAGATTTGATAATGATTTTGTTCTTCTTGTTCCAAGTGACATTGTAGTAAGAGAAAAATTATGGATTAATAAAGAAGATATGCTAGAAACATTTGAGGATATTCCTATTACAATATCGAATGTTGAGCTTAGAGATACATTAAATAACTATTATTATAGAGCCTTACCTCAAGTTAGGAAAAAAGATGGGACATTACGGGCTCCATTTAAAAAGGAAAAAATAGCTGCAGCTGATTATACAATTACCAAAAACCCAATAGCAATAAAATATTATTTGAAGGATAAGGAAAATCATAAAGATCTTATTTTAGAAACGAATAAAAAACACATGAACTATGTGATTAAAACATTATCGCGAACAATTCCTGTCTTTGCCAAGGAATTAGCTGAAATTCTGAAAAATGAATTCAAAGTTAAATTACTCGCTAAAGATAGTTATACAGAAAGTCTTGATAGAATAAAGTTTTTAAAGAAAGTTATTGAGGTCCAAGATGGATATAAATTATTTTATGATAAAGAGAAAAACATAATTGGAACAGAAGCCTCATTGCAAAAATATTTTAAAGCAGTTTGGTATGCAACAAAGTTCAGTGTAGATTCAGAAGTGAACAATGGTCGTGGACCTGTAGATTTTAAAATTTCATTTGGTGCAGATGATCAGACAATTATTGAATTTAAATTAGCAAGTAATAGTCAAATTAAAGATAATTTACAAAAACAAGCTGAAATATATGCAGCAGCCAATAATAATCCTCATATTATAAAAGTTATATTATATTTCACAAAAGAGGAAGAACAAAGAATTATAAATATTTTAAAAGAACTTCATCTGTATGAAAATGAAAACATAATTTTAATCGATGCAAGAAAAGATAATAAACAATCCGCTTCAAAAGTAAAAAAGTAGCATATTAGTAATTATATAATTGACTTTAGTTTTCTCTTGAGTGATGAATACGACACCTAAAAAGGAGGTCGTATGAGTAAAAGTAAGAAATACAAGATTAAACAAAAAGATTTTAGGAAGTTAGAAAAATTAGCTGAGCGGATTTATAATACAGCTACTGTTATTGATTATTTTTGCAGGACACAGCAAGAGATTGAAGAGCTGTATAATCTTACTCCAATAGTTGGATATTTAATGCGAGATACTGATACTGTCAATGCATATTTTATAAACTATCCTGACAACAAGAATTTTTAAATGGTATTTAAAACTTGTTTTAATACTGTTCAAAAAGTGTTCAAAAAATGAATTGTGTCTGATTGATAAGTTTTCCAAGAATTTGCTTGATATTTAACCCATTGAGAGTGATATATGTCATTGCTGATAAGAGGTAGCAATGATTGAATTAGGTAAAAAATACAAACTTAAAAAGATTAAAGGCTTTGAAAACTCTGATAATGAGTATTATAAAGTAATCGGTTTCTACAACTTCGACACTGTAATTTGTGAAAACGCTTGCGGAGAAAGGTTTGTGTTTATGAAAGAATTTTTAATTGATCCACAAAAGCCTGATGATATCTATTCAGATTTGATACTTGAAAGGAGTGAAGAATGACAGAAAAAGACTATGCACTTTATGGAACAAAGGTTTTGAATTTAAAAACACAAGAAATCGGATTGCTGATTTGTATTTGGAAAAATAAGTTTGTCGATGCAGAGGTAGATTACGCGACTTGCGTTGATAAACAAGGCAAAAGGTACAATATAGAGCTTGATAATATAAGAGGGTTTGAAGATGATTTTGAAAAATAAGCTGACACGAGAAACTTTAGAAATAACTTATCCTGAATTTAGAAAAAAGTTTGCAAAAGAAATCAGGATAGCTTTTGAAAGTTATCGTAGAACACAGCTAAATAAGTATTCTTATAACTTTAAAGATGATAACTCTATGGAATACAATTTCTACTTCCAATTACAATGGAACTTCAATCACTTGGGAAATTCTAATTGGTATGTAGAAAGAATATAAATTAATTTTAACTTTGTATGTCTGGAGGTATTGGTAATGCATTATCATCTATATTGTATTTTTTCTTTAATTTTATTAAATATTTATGTAAAACTTCCCAACTCTTAGACATCTGAGCTTTGATTCTTACCGATTTACCAAATTTATATTTTTCTTCAAATAACCTTTGCGATTTTCTAATGTAGTTATAAAAATTACC
>CALUXY010000085.1 GCA_944324855.1 Candidatus Gastranaerophilales bacterium
ATTGCGGATTATTGCTACTACGTAGATTTTGATAAGGTGAATAAAAATGTTGATGATATTAAAGTTGAGTTAAATATTTTAAATAGTTTAGTTGGTTCAAAAAATATTGAAAAAGATTTTGAAGACATCATCACAAAGTATCCTGAAACTCTAAAATGTATTCCATTGCTCTTGGCTGTTCGTTCTAACGAGATTTCTGTTACTGATGCTGATGGCGAATACAATTTCTCATTTAGAAAACAAAACTATAGCATAGATGATTATAAAATGTTTATGAGAAAAACTAAGTTGTTTGATTTATTAGAAAATCATATAGTAAGCAGTTTAGTTGACTATGCGACAGGTGTCGAAACAGGATTAGACAGTAACGGTCGTAAAAATCGTGGCGGACATTTGATGGAAAATCTTGTTGAAGATTATATTCAAAAAGCCGGATTCGTTAAGGGGCAAAACTATTTTAAAGAAATGTATATCCACGAAATTGAACAAAAGTGGAATGTAAATTTATCTGCAATTTCTAATCAGGGTAAAATGGAAAAACGTTTTGATTTTGTGATTAAAACAGACAATCAAATTTATGTAATTGAAACAAATTTCTATTCAAGTGGGGGTTCTAAACTAAATGAGACTGCTAGAAGTTATAAAACACTTGCTCAGGAAGTTGCAACAATAGATGGTGTAACGTTTATTTGGTTTACTGACGGGTGTGGTTGGAATAGTGCAAGAAACAATCTTGAAGAAACATTTGATGTTTTGGATACGGTTTATAATATTCAAGATTTAGAAGATGGGATTTTAAACAATTTGGAGTAATGCATGTCAGATAAAAAATATCAGATTTTTATAAGTTCAACATTTGACGATTTACAATACGAAAGAAGAGCAGCACTAGAAGCAATACTAATTACAAATAATATCCCTATTGGAATGGAGTCTTTTGTTGCAAGTAGCCAAGAACAGTTTGAACATATAAAAAGCTGTATAAAGGGTTGTGATTACTATATTCTTATAGTTGGTGGTCGTTATGGTTCTCAACATCCTAAACTAAATTTAAGTTATACAGAATTAGAATTTGATTATGCTAAAAGTTTAAATAAGCCTATTCTTGCATTCATACGTAATGACATCAATAAATGCCGTAAAAAAGATACTGATTTAGAAAATATTAGCAAATTTAGAACTAAAGTCCAACAAGAACATTTATGCCAATTGTTTAATAATAAAGCAGAATTAAAAGGACTTGTTTTAGCAGCATTGACACAAGAAATAATGCGCAATCCCCAAGTTGGATGGATTAGAAGCGATAAAGTTTCTACTGAATTTAAAACACAAAAAGATTGTATTCAGGATTTAATTCAAACAGGAGAAATTCTATACCCTATGGCTCTCAATCATTTTCAACAATTTCAACAACTAGGTCCTTATGTTGGGCCATTTAGTGAAGATTATAATTTTAGAATTTGGATACAAAAAATTGTTGAATTTGTTAAATTAAACAATATAGATAACCATTACTTATATTTTTTTGATGGAAGTATCCCTTATGTAAAAGTTATAAAAGAGCAATTGATATTATTACGCGGTCTTTTGGCAACTTATGAATATAAAGAAATACTAAAATAATAACAAATTAATTAGATATGTCTAAATGTATTTTTTTCTTTTTTTCACTAGCTTCCTTCTATCTTTGTTGGTAGTGTGTTGTGTGCTAAAAAGAGGATAGATTATGAAAGAGGTTACAGGTTTTAATATTGAAAAATAATTTAAGTTATTAAGCAAGAAAGCAGAAGCCATTTATAATATAGCTGTTGTAGCAAATTATTTTTGTATAACACAACAAGAAATGGAAGATTTGTATAACTAAACGCCTGTTATAAAAAATTTAAGAGCGGAAGAGGATTTTTTGAATGCGTTTTTTATTAATGTAGAAAGGCATTAAAATTTTGTTTTCAATATTATTTTAAATCCTGTTCAAAAAGTGTTCAAAAGTCTTTGTATTAAATTATTTTTCAAAAAATGATATTTTATACTCCCGATAAACTAATTCAGCTTAAAATTCATTACAGCAGAGCGTATATACTTGATTTGCGAAAAGAACAACTATTAAGTCTATATCTCATCGGGATTAAAGCCCTGCTGAAGCAATAATCCTAAAATTTCTGTGGTTCTTGAAATATGCAGTTTTTTAAATAATGATTTTTTCAGACCAATAAATGTCGGGTAATCAATTCCGACAAAATCTATAATACCATTGAAATTATGTCCCTGAGCAAGCAGGAACATAATTTCTTTTTCGTTATCCGATAATATTTCAAGCATTTTGTAAATCCTTTAATTTTTCAACATCAATTAAATGGTTTTTGACGGCAAAATACGCAAGATGTCTGCGGTTTGCTAAATGGAATTTTTTCATTAATTTTCTGACACGATAAATAAATTTATTTGTATTATGGTAATAGAATCTTATTCCGATTTCACGATAGGAGAGACCTGTTAATAGATAATAAATTACTTTTATATCCGGGATTTCTTCATAAAGTTCCAATGCCTTTTCATCATAGAACATTATT
>CALUXY010000086.1 GCA_944324855.1 Candidatus Gastranaerophilales bacterium
AAAGTTTTTATTCCGAAATACGAACCATTTGGCGGATTGTTTGGTGTTTTCAATGACAGTTTGCCTGACGGATGGGGACGCTTACTTGTTGACAGATTGTTTTTGAAAAATAAAATAAACCCTGCAGAAATTGATAATCTTAATCGTCTTGCTGTTGTTCAGCAAAGCGGAATGGGTGCTTTGACTTACAAGCCCGAACACATATTTGAAACTGAAAACAGAATTTGTGATTATGACCTTCTTGCTCAAGAGTGTTCAAAAATACTTGAATCACAAGATTCGGACAATTTAGATGAACTTTTTCAACTGGGCGGTTCATCAGGCGGAGCAAGACCAAAAATTCTGACTTCTATTGATAATGAAGACTGGATAATTAAATTTCCGTCATCTGTTGATCCTAAAAATATTGGTGAGAAAGAGTACCAATATTCATTGTGTGCAAAAGATTGCAGCATAAATATGCCTGAAACACGCCTCTTCCCATCAAAAATTTGTTCGGGGTATTTTGGGGTAAAAAGGTTTGACCGTACAAACGGAAAAACGGGCAAAAAAGTTCATATGGTATCAGCCAGCGGACTGTTAGAAACAAGTCACAGGCTTCCTAATCTTGATTATAATATATTAATGAAACTTACGCTTGAGCTTACAAGAAATTATGAAGATATTGAACAACTCTTCAGACTAATGTGCTTTAATGTTTTTGCGCACAATCGAGATGACCATTCAAAGAATTTTTCTTATCTTTATGATGACAATAAAAAAGAATGGCATTTGTCCCCTGCGTATGATCTGACTTACAGTTCTTCTTTAAATGGAGAACATGCAACAACGATTAACGGAGAAGGCAAAAATCCAAGTTTGGACGATATTTTAGCGGTTGCTAAAAATATAGGGCTTAAGGAAAAAGCCGCCCCAAATATTGCCTTAGATATTCAAGATAAATGCAAAAAATTATTTGATTAATCTTATCTTTTAGTGTTTTAAATCTTACAACTGGCGTCTATTTATAATCGCTAAAAGTCTTTTGTACTAACTATTTTCAGAGTTCGAGTCCATTTTGGAGTCTAATTCTTTACAAAAATCGGGTGAAAACACCTTCTGTATAAACTCTACAGGGATTTCTTTTTCTGCAATTCTTGCAAATACTGAGTAAAGTCTAGCCAAAGCAAACTCGTTTCTTCATACGAGTATTCTTTGTCATCAAATTCTATAATCACACCTATGTCTTTTGATTTTCTTGGCATGTCTTTTTTATAATAATAAATTTTCAAAAGTAAAGAAATGCATATTTTATAAATAAAATTTCATAATAATTTGAATTAAAAAATTTTAATTACATATTGACTCATTAAAATTTATAGCTTAAAATTTTAATGAGCGACAATAATGTAAAAAATTTAATGGAAAAATTTTATGTATGGTGAAATAAAAAAGGCACAAGAGCTATTCAGAAATGAAAAAAATGAGTATGAAAGAATATCTTATGAATATTTTTTCCCACATTTATTAAATAGTGGTTTTAAAATCGTGAATCCAGATATATATCTTTTATCTGAGAATGCAATAAAAACAATTGCAGAGTTAAATGCGGATTCCAAAAATTTAAAAAATATTGATGTTTTCTTGCGAATGATTGTAAAGCAAGAAGCAGTAAAATCATCCTCTATAGAAGGAACAAGGACGACGTTTAGTGAAATATTATTACCTGAACAAATCATAAAAGATGTTGAAAAAACAAAAGATAGAGAAGAAGTTTTAAACTATGTTAAAGCGACTTTTGAGATGAGTGATTTACTTGAAAAACTTCCTATAAGTGAACGTTTTATGTGTAATTTACACAAAACTCTTTTAAATAGTGTCAGAGGTGCTGATAAAAAACCTGGCTGTATTAGAAAGGTTCAAAATTGGATTGGTGGCAATTCTATTAAGAGTGCAAAATTTATTCCACCTCACTGGAGTGAATTACCTCTATTATTAGACGATTTATACAAATTTTGGCATAATGACAGTTTAAAGTTACCGATACTTGTAAAAATGGCTTTATTTCATTATCAGTTTGAAACAATTCACCCTTTTGAAGATGGAAATGGAAGAATAGGTCGTTTGCTTATTTTGGCTCAATTGTTAGATGCAAAACAGTTAATAAAACCATGGTTTAACGTTTCATATATATTTGAACGAAATAAAGATAATTATACAAATGCTTTAAAAAATGCAAATACTACAGGTGATATTGAATCTTGGGTATTGTTCTTTATTGATTCTTTGAATAGTGCAGCGCAAAATACTTATAAAATTTATCACGATTTTAATGAATTACAAAAAGAATGTAATGATCAAATTATCAAACTAGGAGCAAAAGCCCAAAATGCACAAAAACTTTTAGATGAATTATACAATACTCCAATTTTGGCTATTAGTGAAATTGCTAAAAAATTAAATATAACAATGCCTACTGCTAAAAGTTTGGCACAAGATTTAATTAATTTAAGAATGGTGGAAGCTTGTTCAATAAAACTCAAAGCTGAAAAATTAAATCGTAA
>CALUXY010000087.1 GCA_944324855.1 Candidatus Gastranaerophilales bacterium
GGAATTAAAATAGCAAAAAAGATTTATTTTTAGACTTAAATAGTGTATCATATCATGTGTAGGTAATTTATTTTGGAACGTAATAAAGAACATACATTCACGGAAGGTACAAAAAAGCATTTTCCCAATAATACAAATGCTACATCGCCCCTGACTGCAAGTAAATTAGTGGCGAAGGTAAACTTGTTGTCTTCAACATCTGTACCAAACAGAATTTCGACATTATCTTCACTGGCTAACCGTCATAAAAATGATACTCAAATATACAAACAGGTAATTGATGCGATATCAGGTATACTACCTTCCGGCGACCCTTCAGAATTTTATCTTCGGTTGCATAAGATATTGACAAATTACCTTGGCTGTTCTTTTACCGCATATGGCTTGTATAATGAAATGTCAGGCTGTATTAATCTGAAATTGATTGATAAAATGGATAATGTTTTTGTGTCTAAAGTTTTTAAAACAGATTCTTCAAACCCTGTTTATCAAGCATTTGCAAGCAAATCAATTATTACAAAAAATAATGTTGATTTTCTTAATCTGGCATATTTTCATAATCATCCGGTTACAATTTTACCTATGATATCTGTTACTAAATGTATTGGTGTAATGGTTATAGCAGATGATATGGATGAATCACATAAGAAACTTTGTTCTTTTGTTGCAAACTATGCTGCAGCTATAATAGATAATTTTACGTTAATTGAATCTGCAAATGCTCATATGAACACAGATGCATTAACGCAATTATTTAACCACAGAGGATTCCAGGAATGCCTTACAAAAGAATTGAAAAATGCGGATGAATCCGGGCAGGATTTATCTATTGTTATGTTAGATGTAAATAATATTTCCAAAATAAATCGAGAATTGGGGCACGCAAAAGGTGATGAAGTTATTAAACTTGTTGCTGAAAAAGTTAAACATAATATCAGAAAATCTGATATGGCCGGTCGTTACGGCGGAGATGAGATTGCAATAATATTGCCGAACACGGATGTAGACGAGGCGAAATATATTGCAGAATATATTACATATAGTTTATCTTGTTGTTTTGTAGATGATGTGGGGCCGGTTAAGGTATCCGTTGGTATTGCATCATATCCTGAATGTGCTAAAGATCAGGAAAAACTTTTGATTCTTGCAGAACAAGCAATGTATATATCACAGGCAAAAGGCTATAAAGACGGTATGTCTGCAATTATAAGTTCTTCAGATTTCAATTTCTGGGATGATATAGCTCTTCATTCTTATGCGGAAGTGTTGTCAAAACGCCATTCACAAATGGGTGTTAATTTTGAAGAAGAATTGTTGAAAAAATTCAATAATGAACAAATAAATTCAGTTAACCATTTGTCGGAGATTGCAACATCTCTTGCGGGTGCTATTGATGCAAAAGACCCTTATACAAAAGGTCATTCAACATCTGTTTCAAGATATTCCGAAGCTTTAGCAAGGGCGATTAACTTACCGGAAGATGAAGTTGAACGTATTACTCTCGGCGCACTTCTTCATGACGTTGGTAAAATCGGTATTCCGGAAAATATTCTTAAGAAACCGGATAGATTATCTGATGATGAATGGCAGATTATGAAACAACACCCTGTAATCGGGGCGGATAAAGTACTGATGCCGAATGAAGCATTAAGAGATTTAATCCCGATTGTAAAATACCATCATGAACATGTTGACGGAACCGGATATCCTGAACATTTAAAAGGAGATGAAATTCCGCTTGCTGCTAAAATTGTTGCAGTAGCTGATGCATTTCATGCCTTGATTAGTGATAGACCATATAGAAAAGGTTTGAGCCTTGATGTTGCCTGTAACATTCTTCAAGAAGGAGCAGGCAAGCAGTGGGATACAAACCTTGTCCGCAAGTTTATTCAAATTGCACCGGCTTTATCTACAAAGATTTAGTTTTGATATGGTGTCAAACCATGTAATAACTTAAGATTTGGTAACATTTTATTTGCAATTTAAACATGTTTAATATACGATTATAGAGCCGATAATAAAAAGAATGTGACAATAGCACATTCTTTTTTAAATAGGAAAGAAAAACAAAAAGGAAAAAGACAATGGGAATTAAAGGTAAAAACGATAAAATGGTAGTATTGGCTTGTGAAGAATGCAAGGAAAGAAACTACACAACTACAAAAAATAAAAAGACAAACAAAGAAAGAATGGAATTAAACAAATATTGTCCGAAATGTCAGAAAAAAACTGTTCATAAGGAAACAAAATAAAGTTTAAACTATGCGTTCTAGTTCAATCGGGTAGTTGATTTTAGAATCAAGTTTATACCATTATATGAATTGAACAAGAACGCATTTTATAAGTGTCCTTAGTTCAGTTGCCCAGAAAAGCTTGCTTTTCGTCAGTACAATAGTTCTGCCAACTGAAATGAGAACGAAACACATTGAAAAATTAATATAGAGGTTGAGTATAAAACCTCTACCTGCGTCCTTAGTTCAGTTGGTAGAACGTCGGTCTCCAAAACCGGATGTCGAGGGTTCAAGTCCTTCAGGGCGCGAAT